>JAKDIK010000034.1 GCA_030450535.1 Propionibacteriaceae bacterium | reverse complement strand
CGACCGCACCGCGCAGGTGGACCCGCCTGCCCCCACCCCGCGTGTGCACCTCAATGCTGCAAAACCTCTGCTGCAGCGATGGTTTTGCAGCATTGACCCGCACACACCCAGCCGCGTCCGAGCCGCGTCCGAGCCGCGTCCGAGCCGCGTCCGGGCCGCGTAGGGGGCGAAGCTAGGGTGGACGCGTGGGCGCCGATGAGGATCTGATCGCCGAGATCCGCCGCGTCTTGGTCGCGCACGCGGATCCCGAACGAGCTGCGGGCCAGCAGGCCTACATGAAGTCGACGCTGCCCTATCACGGGCTCACCTCCCCCACCCTGCGGACGGCGCTGCGTCCCGTCCTGGCCGCACACCGGTTGCCGGACGCCGACGCCTGGCGGGCCGCGATCAGCGCGCTGTGGGATGGCGCCACCCATCGGGAGGAGTGGTACGCCGCCATCGCCGTGTGGCGGCACCGGTTCTACCGCACCTGGGCCACCGAGCCCGCCGAGGCCTCACTCGCGCTGCTGCGTCACCTCGTCGTGACCGGCGCCTGGTGGGACGTCGTGGACGAACTCGCCCAACACGGCTTCGGGCCGATCCTGGCCGCGCACCGTGCCACGCTGACCCCCGTCGCCCGCGCCTGGAGCCGCGAGGAGAACCTGTGGCTGCGTCGCGTGGCGATCATCGGGCAGAACCCCCATCGGGCGGCCACGGACACCAACCTGCTCGCCTTCGCGATCGAAGGCAGCATCGACGACCGCGACTTCTTCGCCCGCAAGGCCATCGGGTGGGCGCTGAGGGAGTACGCCAAGACCGATCCCGCGTGGGTCGGCGCGTACGTGAGGACCCACGCCGACCGACTCTCGGCCCTGTCGGTCCGGGAGGCGACGAAGCACCTGCCTCACACAGCCGGGACGCCGGCGTCCCCACCCGCCCGGAACGCGTAGTCGAACTGCACCTGATGGACGCCCTCGGCGACGAGGATCTCGATCGACCCGGCGAGGGTGGCCAGCTCGCCCGTGCCCGACCCGGGCACCACCGCGTAGGTCAGCGTCGACGCCCCGTCGGTCATGGTGCCGAGTTGCTGCAGGACGAACGTGCCCAGCCGGCCCTCGACCTCGCCGGTGACGACCTCGAGCGCGACGTAGCCGGCCTCGCCGACGCTGGGGTCGCCCGCCGAGAGCATGACGCCGCGGCCCGTGCCGGTCAGCGCGCCCTCCCACGTCTTGGTGAACTCGAAGCGCGCCGTACCGTCGAGCGGCGGATCGGCGGGCAGCAGGTCGATGACGAACGTGGCATTGCCGACGCCGGGTTCTGTGGGCAGGGGGGCGGTGGGTTCGGTGGTCATGGGTTCACGCTAGCGGGCTACCGCGCCGGCGTCCGGCCGAGTAGGGTCGGCGCACAGCACCGCAGCACAGCACCACAGCACACCTCCACAGCACACCTCTTGGGGGAGGACCGATGCCCAAGACCAATCGCGACGGCAGCGCCAAGGAGTCCGAGCTGCCCTCGACCCTCGAACGCTCCGACGAGCTCGCCCAGCGCACCTACGCCCACACCTACGACGCCGCGATCGACCAGTACGACGGCGACGAGGAGCGCGCCCAGCGGACGGCGTTCGCGTCCCTCAAGCACACCCACGAGAAGGTCGGCGACCACTGGGAGCCCAAGGATGAGGCCGGTCCGTCCGACGAACGCGCCGAGCAGGGCGGGCTCAACAGCCGCCCGACCGCGGGCGGCGTGGACGCCAACGCGACGAAGGAGCACCTGCTGGGGCTCGCCCGGCGCCTCGACGTCCCCGGCCGCTCGCGCATGACCAAGGCCGAGCTCGTCGAGGCGCTGCAACGCGCCAACGACAAGGCCAGTCGTCAGGCCCGCGAGGACTGATCGGCCCTCGAAGCGGAGTAACCTTCGCGCCGTGACCAACGCCCCACCGACGGCGGAGTTCGAGTTCGCCCGCATCAAATGGATCTACTTCGGCCTGATGATCGGCATGTTCACGGCGTCCATCAGCCAGACCATCATCGGCCCTGCCATCCCGCGCATCGTGGCCGACCTCGGCGGCCTGCCGTACTACGCGTGGCTCTCCACGATCGTCATGCTGGTGAGCGCGATCGTCACGCCCGTCAGCGGGAAGCTCGCCGACATGTTCGGACGCCGTCGCTTCTACATCCTCGGTCTGCTCGTGTTCATGGGCGGCTCGGTGCTGTCGGGGCTGGCGATGAACTTCCCGTTCCTCGTGTTCGCCCGCGCGGTGCAGGGCGTGGGCATGGGCGTGCTCATGCCCTTGTCGCAGACGATCCTGGGCGACGTCATCCCGCCCCGCCAGCGCGGCAAGTACCAGGGGTACATGGGTGCGATGATGGGCGCCTCGCAGGTCGCCGGACCGCTGATCGGCGGCGCGATCACGGACGCCTCGTCGTGGCGCTGGCTGTTCTACATCAACCTGCCGGTCGGGCTGATCGCGCTGTTCATGATCATCCGCTTCCTGCACGTGCCGGAGCTGTCGATCCCGCGCACCGTCGACCATGCCGGCATCGCCACCATGACCCTCGGCGTCACCGCCACCCTGCTCGGCATCACGTTCGGCGGCACGCGCGGCTGGACTGACCCCATGGTGGCCATACTCGTCATCGTCGGCCTCGCGTTTCTCGTCGCGTTCGTCCTCATCGAGCGCCGGGCCGCCGAGCCGATCGTGCCGATGCACCTGTTCCGCAATTCGATCTTCACGTGGTCGGTGATCGCGTCGTTCTTCCTCAACATGGCGCTGATCGTGCTGCTCATCTACACCCCGGTGTACGCCCAGGGCGTGCTGGGGGTCTCGGCCACCGCGTCCGGCCTCATCCTCATGCCGATGAACCTGGCGGTGTTCGGCATCGGCATCGTGATCGGAATCCTGACCACGCGCACCGGGCGCTACAAGATGTTCGCCGTCGCGGGGACGACCGTGGTGCTCGCCTCGGCCGTCCTGCTGCTGGGCTTGGACGCCGAGAGCACCCCGCTGGAGTTGACCGCGATCACGTTCGTCTTCGGCCTGGGCATCGGCATGTCGTTCCAGATCTATACGCTCGCCGTGCAGAACGCCGTGCAGCGTCGAGATCTGGGGCCGGCGACGGCGTCGCTGCAGTTCTTCCGCAATATCGGCAACACCATCGCCACGGCGGTGGCGGGCACGATGATGACCCAGCAGCTGCTGACGGGCATCCAGACCCACATGACGCCCGAGGCGGTGGCCGTCACGCCCGCCGAAGGCATCGACCCGAACCTCGTGCTCAACCCCAGCCAGCTCGCCTCGCTGCCGGCGCCGCTGGTCGAGGTGCTGCACCGGGCGCTGGCCGACGCGATGCACAGCGTCTACCTGCTGCTGCCCGGCATCGCCGCGATCGCGCTGGTGGCGACGCTCATGGTGCGGGCGATCCCGCTGCGCGACTCGCTTTCGACGCCCGAGGCGGCGGCGCGGAGCATCCTGGATTCCACCGCACTGTCGAGCGTCAACCCCGACATGATGCTGCTCACTCCACGCGAGTTCCACCTGCGCAGCAAGGAGCGCCTGCTGGCCGCCCACCTGCTGCTGCTCGCCGAGCAGGTCGAGCAGCCGGGCAACGCACTGCTCCGGGCCGCGGTGACGGACTTCGGTGACGGCGACCTGACGCGCGGGCTGCAGTTGTTGCGCTCGTCCGGGACGATGCTGCTGTCGGAGGACCCGCACGTCATCGACGAGCACGAGGGCTACGCCGTCGAACTCTCCGAGCGCGGCAAGCGCCGCGACATGCTGAGCGACGAGGTCACCCTGCGGCTCCACGAGGTGGCCTCCCGCGTCGTCGAGCGGCCCCGCGGCGAGCCCACCAAGCCGCACCTGCCGAGCGTCGAGGGCATCGACGAGGCGGCCCTCCACCGGGCGGTCGGACTGCTGAACACCGCGCTGGTCGCAGATGTGGCGAGCCGGCGGTGGGCTCTGGAGGCCGAGACCGACGACGAGCCGGACGCCGGCGCCACGGCCGCGGAGGACGCGGAGTAGTCGCTCAGCCGAACCAGTCCAGCGTCGCTCAGCCGAACCAGTCCAGCACGGTGCAGCCGAGGGCGAAGAGCACCAGCCCCACGACCAAGGCGGCGCTCAACAGCAGGCTCTCCAGCTCATGAGGGGGCTGCGCGCCGGCATCGACGACCTCCGCGTCGGCGTCCCGCAGCTCCGGTCCGGCCGCCTCTCCCGCCTCCGTCTCGACGTCCAACGATGCCTGCGCGCGGGAGAAGGCCCCGCCGTCCTGCTCGCTCATCCGAACACTCCCACCCGATTCAGATCCGAAACCACAGCCACGGCGAGCACCACGAAGACGACCGCCATGAACGCCGTGTACACCCACCGGTGTCGATGGTCTGCCCGCCAGAAGCGGCGCACGCTGACCACGCCGTTGACCATCGCGTACGCGCACAGCACCAGCCCGATCGGCGCCGCCACCTGGCCGGTCAGGCTGAGAACCGGGACGAGCAGCGGCACCGCCAGGTAGGTGATCAGGCAGCGGATGGCCGACACGAGAACCGAGATGCGGAAGGCACGGTGCGCGCCGTCGGCCGCACCGGCAGCGACCGCCTGGACTCCGAGCACCCGGCGCGCGACGCGATCGGGCAACCGCACCGACCGAAAGCCCGGCGCCGCGGCCGCAGAACGCTCCGAGGTGGCCGACGTCATGGCGCCACCGCCCCGTCGTCATCGCCGATCGGCTCGGCCTGCTGCATCCGGTGCCGCCACCAGCGGCGTCCTCCCCATGCGGCGACCAGCACGCCGCCGGCACCGACCAGGACACCGGTGAACAGGCTCCAGTAGAGCGGCGCGAGGAAGAAGTCGCCGCTGCTGGGGCCGAGGATCGTGCCGATCAGGAAGCCAAAGAGCGGGGCGAGGCCGGCGGCGACGACGCCCAGCACTGTCATCCAGAACCCCGGGGGCGTCGGCACCAACCGCACCGGCCGCCCCGGCTGCACCACGAATGTGTCGTCGCTCATCGCGCACCTCCTTGCGCCGACGCTCCCGCGCCGGCGCTGTCCGAAGAGAATTTGCTCACGGCCCCGAGCAGTGGGCCGACGATGTCCATGGGCAGGGGGAACACGACCGTCGAGTTCTGATCCGCGCCCAACTCCAGCAACGTCTGAAGGTAGCGGAGTTGCAGGGACGCCGGCGCCTCGCTCAAGGTCAGGGCCGCATCCCGAAGCTCCTGGGACGCCTGCAGCTCACCATGCGCGCTGATGACCTTGGCACGGCGCTCCCGCTCGGCCTCCGCCTCGCGCGCCATGGCCCGCTGCATAATCTCGGGGATCTCGACGTCCTTGATCTCGACGACGGGTACCTCGACCCCCCACACCCGGGCCTGCTGGGCGATGGACTCGGCCAGATCCTCGTTGAGGTCGGCCCGGTGGGCCAGCAGGGTGTCGAGATCGGCGCGTCCGACCACCGAACGCAGCGTGGTCTGGGCGAACTGCGAGGTCGCGATGGCGTGGTTCTCCACCGACATCACCGACATCACCGGATCGACGACCTTGAACATGACCACGGCATTGACCCGAGCCGTCACGTTGTCCTTCGTGATCACCTCCTGGGGCGGGATGGTGAGCGTCACCACGCGCAGGTCAACCCGGACGAGCTTGTCGAGGAACGGCAGCACCACGACGATCCCGGGGCCGAGCGGGCCGCGGAGGCGTCCGAGACGAAAGGTCACGGCCCGTTCGTATTCGCGGATGACGCGCACCGAGGCGACGAGCAGGGCCACCACCAGCACGAGGGCCAAGAGGGCGAGGATGAACTCAGATGGCATGGTCCGTCCTTGCGTCGGAGGCGTACGTGGTGCGCTGGCGTAGGGCGACGTCGGCGGTGGCCGTGCGCTCGGCCTCGGTGTCGTCGAGCGATTGCACGAAGACGCCGTGGGGATCCACGGGGGTGCGCATCAGGTGGGTCCACAGGGGCAGCGAGGCGGCCGCCACGAGGGCGGCCACCCCGAGCGCGAGCAGCTGGCTGGGCCACCCCGAGACGGTCAGTGCGGTGACCCCCGGAAACAGCACGGCCAGCACCGTGACGGCGCAGGCGATGCCCCGGTGGAACTTCGCCGACTCCGAGGCGGGCCATGTGTCGACCGGACGCCTGACCTCGCGGCCCGCGTCCGAGGCCGTGCAGGTCTCCTTCACCGGGCAGGAGTTGCACACCAAGGGGAGCCCCCGGTAGCGCATCACCCGGTTCTCGGGATCGAATGATCGCGGGTAGAGCCACTGGTCCTCGGGACACAGCCAGGCATCGTGGCTCTCGTGATACACGAAACCCGACGTGCGCTGATCCTGAAGAACATTGTGCGAGCGCCGGGCAAGCCGGTCGATCAGGTGGGCGACGCCCAGGAGCACCAGGCCGTAGCCCGCCCCCAGCCAGGCGGCGAGGTCGATCGGGGTCACGACAACGGCTCCGTCGGCTCGTCGGGGCGGCGCCGGTCCGAGGCGTAGCGCGACGGCGGCAGGACGGGGCCGCTGTGGTCGGTCGACCCGGCGCTCGGGGACGCCCCACGCTCGCCCGTGCGGTCCAGACGGGCCGCTTCGTGCTCGACGACGAACAGGGTCTCCGGCTCCATCGCGGTGATCGTCGCCGGAAGGGCGTGGCGCACACCGAGCCAGCAAATCCAGACGAACGGGAGGATGCCTCCGATGAGGAACACGATGTCACCGGGCATCCTCATCCACTCCAGGATCGCGTTGCCGGGCTGGGCGATGTAGCCCAGCGTGCGGGCCTCGTAGTAACCCGAGTTGACCGAATGCCACAACTGCAGCACGCCCAGGGGCGCCAGGGTGGCGAACACCATCCAGGCCAACCCGATGTTGAGCGACCAGAACGAGATCTTGGCCAGCCGCTCGGGCCACTTGTCCGGCGGAATGATGTAGCGCAGCGCGAAGAGCGCGAGGCCCACGGCGAGCATGCCGTACACCCCCATCATGGCGCCGTGGGCATGGTTGGCGGTCAACGCCGTCCCGATCTGGTAATAGGAGACGATCGGCAGGTTGATGAGGAACCCGAACACGCCGGCGCCGACGAAATTCCAGAAGCCGACGGCGACCAGGAACATGACCGACCAGCGGTGCGGGAACGGGGCGCTCGAGCGCGACTCCTGGCTGGAGCCGAGTTGGAGGAAGGTCCACGCCTCAACGGTCAGGAACGTGAGCGGGATGACCTCCAGTGCCGAGAAGAAGGCGCCGAGGGCCATGTGCTCCACCGGGGTGCCCGAGAAGTACAGGTGATGCATGGTGCCGATCACGCCGCCGACGGAATACAGGATGATGTCGAGGAAGATGATCTGGATGGCGATCTTGCGCCGCACCACACCGAGCATCACGAAGATGTAGGCGACCATCACGGTCGTGAACAACTCCAGGAAGTCCTCGACCCACAGGTGCACGACCCAGAACCGCCAGAACTCGGCGACGGTCAGGTGCGTCTCGGTGGTGGCCAGCAGGCCCACGGCATAGAAGGCCGGAATGGCGAGCCCGGCGTAGAAGAACAGCCATGGCATGTTGAACTTCGATTCCGATCGCAATCGCGACCGGATGGCCCGGTAGATGATGATGATCCACAGGAAAAGTCCGACGACCAGCAGGATCTGCCAGAACCGCGGCAGATCGAGATACTCCCACTGCTGATCGAAAAAGATTGATCCCGCTGCCCAGTCCGGGCCGAACTGGCTGATGGCGGTGCTCACCATCATGCCCGCCACGACGACCGCGAGCGCGCCCAGCAGGCCGAAACTGAGCCAGTGCTGACGCTTCGGCTCGCGTCCGGAGATGATGGGCGCCAAAAAGATGGCAGCCGCCAGGAAGGCCGCCGCCGTCCACAGCAGCGACAGCTGGAGGTGCCACGTGCGCGCCAGGTTGAACGGCAGAAGGCGAGCCAGATCCAGCCCGAAGAAGGTGGCCAGATCGGCACGGTAGTGCTCGACGGCGGCGCCCAGGGTGGCCTGGATGAGGAACAGGACGGCGACGACGAGGAAGAACCAGGCGGTGGAACGTTGGGCCTTGGTGATGCCGACATCGCCGGGTTGCAGGAATCGCAGCGACGGCGTCTCGGCGCTGTGCCATCCGATCTTCCTGCTCCAACGGCCGTACAGCGCGAACAGCGCGCCCAATCCCCCCAGGAGAGCGACCAGCGAGATGCCCGACCAGACGAGGATGTCGGCTGTCGGCGTATTGGCGACGCGTGGCTCGGGGGGCCAATTGTTGGTGTAGGAGTAGGTGAGTCCCTCACGCTGGGCGGCGGACGCCCAGGCCGTCCAACTGAAGAACGCCGTCAGCTCGTGAATCTGCTGGGGGTCGGTGATCAGGCCGGGCAGCAGGCCGTACCGGGTCGTCGGATCGGCGAAGACCTCGGCGTAATGCTGTCGAATCGCCTCGAACGCGGCCACCTGCTCCGGGGTGTAGGTGAGAACGCCGGTGGCGGCGTCGTACCGGTTCGTGCGCATCAGCTCGACGGTGGCCGCCGAGGGATCGCCCACGCCCCGGGCCTCGAGATCGGCCCGCACGTGCTCGCTGGCCAACCGCAGATACTCCGCGGTGTAGTCGGGACCCAGGTAGGCGCCGTGTCCCATCACGGAGCCATACTGCTGCAGACCCCGCCGCAGGAATGTCTGCTGGCCCGCCGTGATATCCGCGGCCGTGAACACCCCCTGACCGGTTTGGTCCACCACCCGCTGCGGAAGCGGCATCGAATCGGTGTACGTCCGGTAGGCGAGCACGCCCATGACCATGAATCCGAAGATCAGGACGAGCGCGACACCCTGCACCCAGCCCTTCGAAATGGTGAGCTCAGCCCTTGACGGCTGCGCTTCCCGGCTCTTGTCGACGATGCTCATGCCCATCACCTCCACGTCTGGAATACCCGCCAAGGAATTCCTGGCGGCTGATCCGGACGTGATCGGCCAGAGCCTGTTCGAAGTGGCTCAACACCCGGGCGACAGGCTAGTCAGCCGCCGGGCGCCCTGTCCACCCTCCACCACGCCGCCTCACTGGTGAGTCGGCGCCTGGCGTCCACCCCGCCGCGGACGCCTCGACGCTCAGCCCTGCTGGTGGCTGAACGTCTCGTTCCCGTCGGCGTCCGTCGCGCGGATCGTGAAGGCGTCGGTGGTCAGGTCGGCGTCCAGCACCGCGGTGTGGCCCTCGCGGGTCCACGTGATCGACAGCTGGTCGGCGGCGGTGTCGGCCACCGAGCAGGTCGCGTCGAAGCCGAACGCGGGGCACGTATTGCGGAATCGCAGCAGGTGGAGCTGGTCGCGCACGACGGGCTTGCCGAGGCCGTCGACGATGTCCGAGTAGGACAGGTTCGTCCGGTTGATCTCCTTGTGGCCGCCCGAGCCGGCCTTCTCGACCGCGGCCATGTTGTTCTCGCCGGCGAACAGGTCGAGGTACCAGACCTGGGGCTTGCCGGGCATGAACATCTGGATCGCGCGGGCCAGCAGCATGCGGGCGTCGTCGGCACCCAGGGCGCTGTAGTACGTGGCGTTGACCTGGTAGTACACCGCCTTCTGGCCGTGCAGGTCCTTGACGTAACCGCCCCGACCCTTGACGGTCTCGATGACGGCCTCGATCCGCTCACCGGACAACAACCCCTCGAGGTCGAGCAGCGGGATGCCGTCGTGGCAGCCGAGCATGTTGACGGTCACGATGCCCTTCTCGACGATCTCGCCGATCCAGCGACGCAGCACCGTGGAATCGCGCCGGTCGAAGGCGTCGATCAGCAGGCCCGGCAGGAAGAAGTCATAGGTCATGAACCCCTTCTCGGCGATGGTCTCGTGGATGCGCTCGGAGTAGCGGGAGTGGATCTCGGGCAGCAGCGAGACGCCGTGGCGGTCGGCCAGCCCCTTGACCTTGTCGAGCAGCTCCCACGTGCCGGGGTCGTTGAGGAAGTTCTTCGCGCCCGGCTCCTTGGGGGCGTAGGCGAAGGCGTCCAGCCGGACGATCTTCGCGCCATAGCCGGCCAGCCGGGCCAGCGTGTCGGCATAGAACTGCCACACCTTCTCGGAGGCAATGTTGAGATCCATCTGGCCGAGGTAACGCCGGCGCGACTCATAGGCGTCGACCACGGCATCGCGGGCATCCTCGACGCCGGAGAAATCGGCGTCGGCGGGGCGTCCACCCTGTGCGAGTGCCGCGTTGACCCGCGAGGCGAGCAGTTCGGCCGAGCCGTACTGGACGCCTGCAGCGGCCATGAGGTCCTGGGCGTCCAGCTCGGGGTAGCGCACCTCCTGGTAGAAGGTGTTCCAGTAGGGCTTCTCGGTGCCATCGGGCATCCGCACCATGAGGATCGGCAGGCCGGGCTTGCGGAAGAACATGTCCTTGATGAGCTCCGGGTCGGGCTGAATGTAGCCCTCGTCGGTCATCTCGCCGTGTCCGGCCCAGAACTTGTTCCAGTCGATGAAGAAATCGGCGTACTCGGACGCCTCGCCCTTGGCCAGGATGTCCTGGAACTGGGGCGACAGCACCGAGGCGTGGTTGAGGATGAAGTCGAACTTCAGGTCGACGCCGAGGTCGGAGAGGGCGGCCAGGTCGTCCGGCGTGGCGTAGACGTCGTTGAGGTCGTAGCTGATCACCGAGAAGCCGCGGTCGAGGTCGGTGTCGAACACGCTCGGCAGCAGGTAGGCCGAGCTGAACACGTCGTTCAGGGCCGGGGCGCGCAGGAAGTCGACGATGTCGCCCAGGGTGCCGCCCAGGCTGTCGGGGTACACGTTGAGCATGGGGCCGGCGTCCGGACCCGCGTTGCCCATGCGGCGCAGGTAGGCGGCGTAGTCGATGACCTCGCCCGACTTGGCGAGAATGATCTTCGCCTTCGGCGACTGGGCGTGCAGCATGGCCTGCTCGAGCTGCAGGACCAGCGAGGTGAACGGGCTGTCGACGGCCCCGTCGCGCGAGCGGGCGCGGCGGTGGGCCAGCGTCTCCTCGGGGGTGCTGTTGAGCAGGATCGGAATGTCGACGCCCTCGACATGATCGTTGTTGCCGTGCGTCCACTCGACGACGAGCACGCGGACGTCCGACACGTCGACGAGGTCGTACCAGAGGTCGCCCTCCTCGCGGCCCATGCGCTTGAGCGTCAGCACGGGCTCGCCGGCCTTGAAGGCGGCCAGGATCGAGTTGACCTCCTCGAAGTCGATCTCGCGCTTCGAGCCGAGGTAGCGCGCCAGCGTCCGGCGTCCGGCGTCCGCGTAGGCGGCGAGCCACGGGTGCTCGGCGACCTGGGCGGCGTCGGAATCGAGGCCGGCCGCCTGCAACTCGGCCAGCTCGCCGCGGACGTCGGGGTTGTACTGCCCGGACTTCACGAGACCCTGGACGGCGCCGTTGCGGAACTGGCGCAGCCGCTCGGCGTCGTTGACCACCGGGATGCGACGCGGGTAGTTGTCGCCCGAGAGGATGTAGGCGCCGACGCCGTTGTGGTTGAGGTAATAGGCGAGCAGCGAGCCGGTCTCGGACTTGCCGACGCCCGAGCCGCCGTGCACCGCGATGACCGCCTTGCCGCCGTCGGCCAGCAGCGGCTCCAACTGCTCCCACAGCACGGGAAAGATCGCCTGGGCCCCGCGCACGTGGCCGTCGGTGATCTGAACCTTGTCTCCCGGCATGTCCCCCACAGGGACGGCGGCGACATCGTCGATGGCGGGCAGGCTGGGCTTCACGCGTCCTCCTGGGTGTGAAAACTTGGGCTCCCCACAAGGCTAACGGTGGACACTGAGCCCGCGCCGCCCTGTTGCCAGAATCGGTCGGCGTTCGGGGCACGTCGGACGCGGCGCCGACGGGACGCGGGGGCGTCGACTGACCGTTGCCGGCGGCCTGCCACGGCCACACAACCCCTTTTGACTAGGGATGATGGAGCACCGACTCCACCGCTCGCCGCCGGGGCAGGCCATCGACGCGCCCGCGGGAAACAGAGAACTCATAATGCAACTTGACCCTGCCTTTTCCTCCGCTATATCCAACGTTGAACATATCGGCTTCATGTCGACCCCTCGCGTGGCCGTTGACGGGCCACTCGGCACAGACACAGCCGGTCACCTCGGCGTCCACTAGGTTGGATGCCACAGGCCGCGCACCGAGACGCCGCGCGGACCAGCCCGAAGGAAGGACGCACGATGACGTGGCAGCCGGCTGAGAATCGTTACGACACGATGGCCTACCGACGGATCGGACGCAGCGGCCTGCGCCTGCCCGCGGTCAGCCTGGGGTTGTGGCACAACTTCGGTGACGACGTGCCCTTCGAGCGGCAGCGGAACATCCTGACCACAGCGTTCGATCACGGCGTCACGCACTTCGACCTGGCCAACAACTACGGACCGCCCTACGGCAGCGCCGAGGCGAACTTCGGACGCCACCTGCGCGAGTCGTTCGCCGGGTTGCGGGACGAACTGGTCATCTCGAGCAAGGCCGGCTGGGACATGTGGCCCGGCCCCTACGGCGGCGTGGGCGGCACGCGGAAGTACCTGATCGCCAGCTGCGATGCGTCGCTGCGGCGCCTGGGGCTGGACTACGTCGACATCTTCTACCACCACCGCCCCGATCCGGAGACTCCGCTCGAGGAGACCATGGGCGCGCTCGATCACCTCGTGCGGTCGGGACGCGCGCTGTATGTGGGAATCTCGTCGTACTCGGCGGAGCAGACCGTCGAGGCGGCGCGCATCCTGGGTGAGCTGGGGACCCCGCTGCTGATCCACCAGCCGTCGTACTCGATGCTCAACCGTTGGATCGAGACGACGGGCCTGCTCGACACGCTGGACGCCGTCGGCGCCGGCTGCATCGCATTCTCCCCCCTGGCCCAGGGGATGCTGACGGACCGCTATCTGGACGGCGTCCCGGAGGGGTCGCGCGCGTCCCAGGGCAAGTCGCTCGGGAAGAACCTGATCACCGACGAGGCACTGGGCCACATCCGGGCCCTCAACGACCTCGCGGCCGGACGCGGCCAGTCGCTGGCGCAGTTGGCACTGGCGTGGGCGCTGCGCCACCCGGGCGTGACGTCGGTGCTCGTCGGTGCCAGCCGTCCCGAGCAGTTGCTGGACAGCCTGGGGGCGTTGGAGAACCTGGAGTTCACCGACGACGAGCTGGCCGCGATCGATGAGCATGCCGTCGACGGCGGGATCGATCTGTGGCGCGGCGCCCGCGAGAGCGTCTCCTGAGGCTCCCCGCGTCCGCCACGTTGACGCGCCACGATCGCCCCAGCCCGATGGATCGGACTGGGGCGATCGGGTGGGTCCCACGGAGGATGAGGTCAGCGCTCGTTGATGAGGCTGAGCCGCTCGAGGTACTCCTCGGGACTGATCTCACCGTCAGCGAGCCGACGGGCGAGGATGTGGGCGGGATCGGACTCCGCCGGGGCGGCTTGGACGTCGTGCGGG
>JAKDIK010000205.1 GCA_030450535.1 Propionibacteriaceae bacterium | reverse complement strand
CCTGCGCCGACGCCCGTCGCGTTCGCCCGGCCGGGAACCCGGCGTGCGGCCGCCGTGCGGCGACGCCGAAGCTGGCGAACATGGCTGGCAATTCTGGCAGCCCTCGCCGTCGCGTGGGGCTATCTGGGCACGCTCGTCGCGCTCGGCATCCCCGTCGCACCGCTGGCCTGGGCCGCCACAGCGCTCGCCGTCTCGTCGGTGGCTCTGTTGCTGGTCGCTCGGCCCGCCCGCGCGGCATACGGACGGCCCGGCGGCCTCGTACCCCTCACGGTGGTGACCGCCCTGGTGACCGGGTGCCTGCTGGCGGTGACGCCGGCACGCATGCACGCCGACCCACCCGCGCCGCGGGCCCTCGAGGCAGGCGAGTTGAACCACGACACCATGCTGGAATCTGGGCAGCAGACGGTTGATCTGCGGGGCGCCGACGTCACGGCATCCCAGACCATCACGTACCGCCAGGATCTCGGCGCACTCACGGTGCTCATGCCCGAGACCGGCAACGTGCGCGTCCACGCGAGCGTCGACCTCGGCACGATCGAAACCCCGGACGCCACGATCAGCGGCATCGACAACGCGACCACGTGGGAGCGGATCGTGGATCCCGACGCGCCTGTCCTCACCATCCGGGCGTACCTCGATCTGGGACAGTTGGAGGTGCGCGCATGAGGCACTCCACTGACGTCACCGCGCTCGTCCTCGGTCTGGTGTGTCTGCTCGTCGCCGTGCTGGGCATCTGGGGCGCTTTCGGCACGGTGAACTGGGCGTGGGTGTTCGGCGCCACCCCTGTCTGCTTGGTGGTGGTCGGCCTGATCGGCCTGTTCGCGTCGCGCTCCAAAACCTGAATCTGTCCAAGCAAGCTGAACCTCAACGAAAGGAAACCCTCATGGCCTCCAACTCTCTCGTCCGGAGCCGTTCCGACAAGGTCATCGCCGGTGTCTGCGGCGGGCTCGCCCGCACGTTCGGCATCGACGCCACGATCGTCCGGATCCTGTTCCTGCTGGCGGCGATCTTCATCCAGCCCCTCGGCTGGCTGGCCTACGTCGCCCTGTGGCTGTTCCTACCCTACGAGGGCGGTGGTGAGACCGGCTTCAACCAGCTGAAGCGCCAGTTCGGCTCGGGTTCGTCCCGCAACTGACCCCGCCCGCCAGGTCGCGGTGCTGGGCCCCCTCGGGCATACCGAGGGGGCCCTGTCGCGTCCGGGCCGCCTCCGGACAGACCGCGTCCAGGAGACCGCATCAGGCACCCGGGGGCGGGGCCGAGCGACGTCCGGACTCGATGCCCGCCAGCCCCCAGCGAACCACGGCCGTGCCCACCCGTCCCGACACGCGTCCGAACGCGAGGGGCACCCGGCTGCCGAGCAGCCCGCGTGCCCACGGGGGTAGGACGGCGATGCCGCCGGCCGCCAGCATCCAGTAACCGGGCTTGGCGGCGCCGGGCAGGGGCGGCGTCCGCAGGAGGAAGTCCACGGTGTCGGACGCGGCCGGCGTCAGCTCCAGTTCGGGGCGGTAGGCGTCGACGACGGCGTCCAGCTCGGCGACAGACCGCGGCGCCCCCGCCACCCCCAGCAGCTCGGCGGCGACGGCCGTCTGGGCGACGTAGGCGTCGGCGTCCGTCACGCTGAGCGGGTGCGCACCGTAGGCCTGGTGCGCCGCGAGAAAGCTCGTGATCTCGGCGACGTGAATCCACATCAGCAGGTGGGGATCGCTCGCCCGGTAGGCCCGGCCGCGGTCGTCCCTGCCCCGCACCCGCTCGTGGACGGCGCGGACGTGCGCGATGGTCTCTTCCGCGTGGGGGATCGTGCCGTAAGTGGTGATCGCGATGTAGTGGCTCGTGCGCTGGAGGCGGCCCCAGGGGTCACCCCGGTAGCCCGAATGGCCGGCCACCCCCGCCATCGCCAGCGGGTGCAGCGACTGCAGCAGCAGCGCGGCGACTCCACCGGGGAACATCGCGGCGTCCTCGTGGACGCGCCAGATCGGGTCGTGCGGTGCGAACCAGCGCTCCCCCGGCCTGCCCCAGATCCCCTGGCCGGCCTCGGCGGCGTCCGAGCCCGCCACCCGGCTGCGCAGGGTCTCGCCGAGCGCGCGCTGGACGGGCTTGAGGGTCCGCCGGATCACTCCCATTCGATGGTGCCCGGCGGCTTGGAGGTGACGTCGACGACCACCCGATTGATCTCGCGGACCTCGTTGGTGATACGCGTCGAGATCCGTTCCAGGAGGTCGGCGGGGAGCCGCGCCCAGTCGGCGGTCATGGCGTCCTCGCTGGTGACCGGGCGCAACACGATCGGATGGCCGTACGTGCGGCCGTCCCCCTGGACGCCGACACTGCGGACGTCCGCGAGCAGGACGACCGGGAACTGCCACACCTCGCGGTCGAGGCCGGCCGCGGTGAGCTCCTCGCGGGCGATGGCGTCGGCCTCGCGCAGGATGTCGAGGCGCTCACGCGTCACCTCGCCGATGATGCGAATGCCGAGGCCGGGCCCGGGGAAGGGCTGGCGCCACACCATCTCGTCGGGCAGACCCAGCTCGGCACCGACGGCCCGCACCTCGTCCTTGAACAGGGTGCGCAGCGGCTCGATGAGCGTGAACTGCAGGTCCTCGGGCAGGCCGCCGACGTTGTGATGGCTCTTGATGTTCGCAGCGCCCTCGCCGCCGCCGGACTCGACCACGTCGGGGTACAGGGTGCCCTGTACGAGAAACTCGATGTCGTTCGCCTCGTCGATCTGGCGCACCGTGTGTTCGAAGACCCGGATGAACTCGCGGCCGATGATCTTGCGCTTGGTCTCCGGCTCGGCGACGCCGGCGAGGGCAGCGAGGAATTGCTCCTCGGCCTCGGCGACGACGAGGTTGATGCCGGTGATGCGGACGAAGTCCTCGCGCACCTGCTCCCGCTCCCCCTTGCGCAGCAGGCCATGGTCGACGAAGGCGCAGGTGAGCTGGTCACCGATGGCCTTGTGGACCAGGGTGGCCGCGACCGCGGAGTCGACGCCCCCCGAGAGCGCGCAGAGCACCTGGGCGTCCCCGACCCGATCGCGGATGAGCGCGACCTGCTCCTCGACGATGTTGGCCGGCGTCCACGTGGGCTCAAGACCTGCGACGTCGTAGAGGAATTGTGCGAGCACCTGCTGACCGTGCTGGCTGTGCATCACCTCGGGGTGCCACTGGACGCCGGCCAGGCGGCGTCCGGCGTCCTCGAAGGCCGCGACGGGCGCGCCGGCGGTGTGGGCGAGCGCGATGAAACCCTCGGGCACGTGCTGGACGGAGTCGCCGTGGCTCATCCAGGTCGAGAAGCTGTCGGGCACGTTGTCGAGCAGGACGCCGCGGGCGTCCAGCAGGGTGGGCGTCCGGCCGAACTCCGACAGTCCCGTGCGGGCGACCTCGCCGCCGAGCGCCGCCGCCATCGCCTGGAACCCGTAGCAGATGCCGAACGCGGGCACGCCCTGGGTGAACAGCGCCGGATCGACCTGCGGGGCCCCCGGCTCGTACACCGACTTCGGGCCGCCGGAGAGGATGATCGCGGCCGGGTCCTTGGCCATGATCGCCTCGACGGACGCCGTGTGCGGCATGATCTCGGAGAACACTCTCGCCTCACGGACGCGGCGCGCGATGAGCTGGGCGTACTGGGCCCCGAAGTCGAGGACGATGACGGGGCGGTGGGTCTCAGGCGCCATGGCGGAGAGTCTAGATCCCGACGGACCGGCTCCGGGCGCCTGCATCAAGTTTTCAGGGTTGATTTGAACTAATCAATCTGTCAAGATTGATGCGTGTTCGTCCTCACCATCGACCAGCATCGCTCCCGAACCGGCAACGACCTCGTCCCCGACCTGCTCTCAGCTCTCGGCGGCGTCCGCACGGTGCTGCCGTTCGAGCGCACCGTGGGCGACGAGGTGCAGGGGCTGCCGGCCGACGCCTGGGCCGTGCTCGACGCGCTGCTCATCGTGCTGAGGGATGGGCGGTGGTCGGCCGGGTTGGGCATCGGAGCGGTGGAGGACCCGCTCCCCCGCTTCGTGCGCGCGGCCCGCGGCCCGGCGCTGCTGGACGCCCGTGTCGCCGTCGAGGCCGCCAAGGGCAAGGGGCCGGTCCGCGTGTGCGTGGCGGCGTCGGACGCCCCCGGCCCGGCGACCGACGCCGAAGCAGTGATCGGGCTGATCGGAACGCTCATCCTCCGCCGGACGCCGACGCAGTGGTCGGTGGTGGACGCCGTCGATGCGGCAGGCCAGCAGCGCGCCGCCGCCGAATCGCTGGGCGTGACACCCCAGAACGTGTCCCAGACGCTCGCCGCGTCCGGCATCGCCGTCGAGCGGGCGGGTTACCCTGTGCTGGTCCGACTGCTTCAGGAGGCTGACGCGTGAACCCGTGGCTGCAGGTGGCGATCATCGTCGGCGCGCTGGTGGCGTCGGTGCTCGTCGGGTGGGGCGTGTCCGTCGGCGTCCTGCGGCTGGCGAAGGTGCCCGAGGTGATCGTGCCCACGATGGAGCGTGACGCGTCCGGACGCATGGTGCCGATCCTGGCGCCCAGGGCGGCCGAGCCACGGCCGCTGCTGCGCGGAGGGCTCTGGGTGGGCATCCTCGAACGCATCGCCATCACCGGCGCACTCATGGCCCACCACCCCGAACTCATCGCCATCGTGGTGGCGGTCAAGGGCCTCGGCCGCTATCCCGAACTGCAGCAGGCGGGCGGGGCCTCCGAACGGTTCATCGTGGGAACCCTGGCGTCCTTCGGCGTGGCCGTCGCGGTCGGCCTCGGCGCCGCCGCGCTCCTGCCCTGACCGGGTCGGGTCGTCCCGCGACTCCGCTGGTCGAACCTCACTTCGCTGGCGTCCCAACACCAGCGAAGTGACGTGTGACGAGCGGAGTGGACTTCAGGGAAGCGTCACCGTGCTGCCGGCGGTCATCACAGGGGGGCGCGAACCACGGATCGCTTCGCAACCAGACCATCCTCCCAAGCCAGACAGGCATCTCGGCCGTCACGGCACCGGCGCTCCACCCCAGACGGTGGTTCAGGGCTGAGATGCCCCGGGGAATACCCCGCCCACCCCGGTAGTTTGGGCGGTATGAACGTCTTCGAAAACGTCACCGACCTGATCGGCCGCACGCCGCTGGTCAAGATCAACAACCTGTTCCCCGATGCCAAGGCGACCGTGCTGGGCAAGCTGGAGTTCTACAACCCGGCCAACAGCGTCAAGGACCGCATCGGCGTCGCGATCATCGACGCCGCCGAGGCGTCCGGCGAGCTGCAGCCCGGCGGCACCATCGTCGAGGGCACCTCAGGC
>JAKDIK010000204.1 GCA_030450535.1 Propionibacteriaceae bacterium | reverse complement strand
GACCCTGCGCTAGATTGGGGCTTTGATGAGCGCCACGACAGAGCCACGCGAACCCGACGACGCCCGAGTGATCTGGGACGCCGCCGACATCTCCCGGGCGTTGCGCCGCATCGCCCATCAGATCCTCGAATCCAACCGCGGCACCGACCGCCTCGTGCTGCTCGGCATTCCGACGCGCGGCGCCCCGCTCGCGCGGCGCTTGGCGGCATACATCGCTGAGGCCGAGGGCGTCGAGGTGCCGGTCGGGGATCTCGACATCACGATGTATCGCGACGACCTGCGCCGCCACCCGACCCGGGCGGTCGGGCGGACGCACGTGCCGGTCTCTATCGACGGCACCACGGTGGTGCTCGTCGACGACGTCCTCTACTCGGGCCGGACCATCGCCGCCGCCTTCGACGCGCTCAAGGACCTGGGCCGCCCCCGGGCCGTCCGACTGGCGGTGCTCATCGACCGCGGCCATCGGGACCTGCCGATCCAGGCCGACCACGTGGGCAAGGACCTGCCCACGGCGTCCGACGAGCACGTGCGCGTCCGAATCGCCGAGGTGGACGGCGCCGACGCCGTCACGATCAGCACCGGCAAGGAGGCCTGATGCGCCATCTGTTGAGCACGGCGGACCTGACGCGCACCGAAGCTTTCTCCCTCCTCGACCTGGCCGAGGAGATGCACGAGGTGCAGCGCCGCCCGATCAAGAAGCTCCCGGCGCTGCGAGGCCGCACCATCATCAACATGTTCTTCGAGGACTCCACCCGCACGCGCACCAGCTTCGAGCTGGCCGGCAAGTGGATGAGCGCCGACACCATCAACGTGTCCGCCAAGGGCTCCTCGGTCTCCAAGGGCGAGTCGCTGCGCGACACGATGTTGACGCTGGATTCGATGGGCGTCGACTGCTTCGTCATCCGCCACGCCTCCTCGGGCGCGGTCGCCCAGGCGGCGGGCTGGGTGCGCGCGCACGTGGTCAACGCCGGGGACGGCTCCCACGAGCACCCCACCCAGGCGCTGCTGGACGCCTACACGATGCGCCAGCATTTCCGCGCCAAGGGCGTCCGGGACGGTTTTGAGGGCAAACGGATCGCCATCGTCGGCGACCTGCTGCACAGCCGGGTCGTGCGCTCGAACGTCCTGCTCCAGACGGTGCTGGGCGGCAACGTGACCCTCGTCGCACCGCCGACCCTGCTGCCCACGGGGGTGGGATCGTGGGACGCCGCCGTGACGAGCGACTTCGACTCCGTCCTGGAGCGCGCCGACGTGGTGATGATGCTGCGCGTGCAGCGCGAGCGGATGGCGTCGGGCTTCTTCCCCACCGAGCGGGAGTACACGGCCGGGTTCGGCCTGACCGCCGAGCGGCTGGCGCGGCTGAAGCCCACCGCGGCGATCATGCACCCGGGGCCCATGAACCGGGGCGTGGAGATCAGCTCCGAGGCCGCGGACGCCGCCGCCTCCCGCGTCCTCGACCAGGTGTCGGCCGGCGTGGCCGTCCGGATGAGCGTGCTGTACCACCTGCTGGGTGGGGAGGGAGAGGCATGAACGCCCCCACAACGAAGGCCCTGGTGGTCGGCGGCGTCCGGCTCGCAGACGGGACGCGCACCGACCTCGCGATCGCCGACGGCCGCTTCGTCGAGGTGGCGGACGCCCCCGCCGATGCGGAGCGCATCGACGCCGACGGGTTGCTGGCGCTGCCCGGCCTGGTCGACCTGCACACGCATCTGCGGGAGCCGGGCCGCGAGGACGCCGAGACGGTCGGATCGGGCACGCGGGCAGCGGCACGGGGCGGCTACACGGCGGTCTTCGCGATGCCGAACCTGACCCCGACGACCGATACGGCCGAGGCCGCGCAGTACGTGGCCGAGCTGGGGCGGCGCGACGGCTCCTGCGAGGTGGTCCCGATCGGGGCCGTGACCAAGGGCCGCCAGGGGGCCGAACTGGCCGAGCTGGGTCTCATGGCCGCCCAGGGCGTCCGGGTGTTCTCCGACGACGGGTCGTGTGTGCACGACAGCCTCATCATGCGCCGAGCGCTGACCTACCTGAAGCCCTATGACGGCGTCGTGGCCCAGCACGCCCAGGACCCACGGCTGGCCGGGCCGGGTGCCTGCTGCCACGAGTCGGAGATCTCCGGACGCCTCGGCCTGCCGGGCTGGCCGACCGTCGCGGAGTCGACGATCATCGCCCGCGACGTGCAGTTGGCCGAGTTCACCGGCGGGCGTTACCACGCCTGCCACCTCTCGACGGCCGAGAGCGTCGACGTGATCCGGTGGGCGAAGGCGCGGGGCATCGCCGTGACCGCCGAGGTGACGCCGCACCACCTGCTGCTCGACACCCCTCACGTCGAGACCTACGACACCACCTTCAAGGTGAACCCGCCGCTGCGGACCTCGGAGCACATCGAGGCGCTGCGCGAAGGCCTGGCCGACGGCACGATCGACGTCGTGGGCACCGACCACGCGCCCCACGCCGTGCAGGACAAGGACCACCCGTTCGACATCGCGCTGCCCGGGATGCTCGGGTTGGAGCAGGCGCTCGGCGTCGTCATGGAGGTGATGGTCGACTCGGGCCGGCTGGATTGGGCGGGGCTGGTGGACCGGATGTCGTCGGCCCCGGCGCGGATCGGTCGGCTGGCGCACCAAGGGCGTCCGATCGCGGTGGGAGAGCCGGCGCACCTCGTGCTGGTGGATCCGTCCCGGCGGGCGACGGTCGATCGGCAGCGATCGGCGTCCCGCTCGCGAAACAACCCGTATCACGGCCGCGAACTGCCCGACCCCGTGGAGCTCACCGTCTGGGCCGGGCGGGTCACGTATCACCGCTGACCCTCGAGTGTCTGAGCGGTTCGGTGACGCTCGTGACGATTCGGCTGCACTCGATTTGCTCAGCGCCGCGCGAACAACAGTCGCACTGAAGTCATGCGATATCGAGTGCAGCCTGATCGTCACCGGCGGCCTGGCATGGCCCTGGGACCGGGCGGGTTCCGGACGGACATTGGTCACTCGACGCCCCCACCCCCCTGTTTTTCGCCCACCGGTTGTCGCATCGGCGTCAGTGGCCTCGATCGGGGCCCGGACCGTCCCGGTCACGTGCGGGGCCACAGCCCTCCTCACCCAGCGAGCCGACCCGGGACGGCCCCGGCCGGGCCGGTAGGGTGCGGGGCATCAGGCGAGCGTCAACCGGCGAGGAGGGGGTGAGGTTCGTGCCCCTCGACACCGATGCCGCCGCCCACCCGTTCGACGCGGCGCCGCGCACCCTTCGGGTGTGGGTGCGCCTGGCGCCCTTGGTCTACCTGCCGGTCTTCCTGGCGTGGTACTTCGCACTCGAGGGACGTCCCACCAGCGACATGATCGTGGTGGACTCGCCGCTCGACGCCCTCATCCCGTTCGACGCCCGGTGGATCGTCGGCTACCTCGCCTGGTTTCCCTACCTGCTGGGCGGCATCGCGTGGCTCTTCGTCAAGGACTGGCACGCCTACCGGGAGATCCCCCGCCTGGCGTGGTTGCTCATCGTCGGCATGACGGTTTGTCTCATCGGCTACACGCTCTGGCCCACCACGATCACGCTGCGCCCGGACGCCTACCCCGACCAGGGGTGGGCCACCACGGTCGTGGCGGCGCTCCAGGGGTTCGACGACCCGGCCAACGTCTTCCCGAGCCTGCACGTGTACACCTCGATCGTCGTGGCGTACGTGGTGGCGACGAGCCGCTACGTGCGGCATGCCTGGGTGCGGTGGGCGGCGTGGGCGCTGTGCCTGCTCATCGCGGCGTCCACCTGCTTCCTCAAGCAGCACTCGATCCTGGACGCCTTCAGCGCCGCAGCCCTGTTCGCCATGGTGTGGGCCGGCTGGCGCCTCGTCCGCGGGTCGACGGAAGCGGCGTAGCGCTCAGGCGGCCAGGCCCTCCAGCTCCTGAGCCAGCGCGAGGATGGACGCCCGCGCGCCGGCGTCCGCGATCGAGAGGTAGTCACACACCCGGACGGCGGCCTCCTCGAGCGTCCCCTCGGCGAGCGCGGTCACCTCGTCGCCGCGCGCGTCGTTGACCGGCGCACCCAGGCCGCGCAGGTGCAGCAGCCAGGCCGCCACCGCCCGTTCGGCACCGATCGGCTCTCCCCCGGCGGCGCGGTCGGCGTTCAGCGCGGGCACGATGCGGATCGGGATCTTCTGGGAGCCGTCGGCCGCGATGCGGGCCAGAGCGTCCTTCATGCGCGGGTTGCCGAAGCGCTCCAGCAGCGCCTCCCGATAGTCGGCGATCTCCTGCGCGGGCAGGGGCAGGTGCCGCGCGGCGACGTCCCACCATTCGTTGACCCAGCCGGCGACCGTCTCGTCGGTGATCGCCTCGTACACCGTCGGGCGGCCGACGATCGTGGCCGCGTAGGCCATGAGCGAGTGCGAGCCGTTGAGCAGCCACAGCTTGCGCAGCTCGTGGGGGACGATGTCGTCGACGAAGGTGGCGCCCGCGGCGTCCCACGCCGGACGGCCGGCCTTGAACTCCCCGGCCAGCACCCACTCGGTGAACGGTTCCGTGGCGACCGCGGCCGGATCGTCGATGCCCGTGTCGGCCGTCACCGCCCCGCGCACCTCGTCGGAGACCTGCGGCGTGATGCGGTCCACCATCGTGGTGACGAAGGACACATTCTCATCGACCCAGGCGAGCAACGAGTCGTCCACGAGCCCTGCCAGGTCGCGCACCACCGTCTCGACCATGTGCCCCGAATCCGGCACGTTGTCGCAGGGCACGAAGGTCAGGGGGCCGGCGTCCGCCTCGCGTCGCGCGATCAGGCCGGCCACGAACTTGCCCGGCACCGTGGTCACGGCCGCCAGCTCGCCCACCCGCAGGGTCTCGATGTCGGCCTTGACGCCCTCGTGCTGGGCGTCCAGCGCTCCCCCGGCCGAGCGCACGTAGCCGGCCTCGGTGACGGTGGAGGTGATGATCGCGACCTGCGGGTCGCGGAAGTAGGCGAGCAGCTGCTCGACGTCGGGGCCGGGATGGGTCGCGACCACGGAGCTGATCACCTGGTAGTCGTTGCCCTCGGGGTTCTGCACGACGAGGGTGTACAGGCCGTCGGATGCCTCCATCGTCTCGGCCATCGCGTAGCTGCGACCGGTGAAGGCCGCGATGCCCCACTGGTCTGCGTCCGGCGCCTGTTCGGTGTAGAGGGCGGTGTGGGCGCGGAAGAAGTTGCCCAGGCCGAGATGCACGATGCGCACGGGGGCGGCGGGGCGGCCATCCTCGCGCGCCATGCCGCGCGGGGCCGGCGCCATGAGCGCATCTTCTGGGCGCTGGCGACGGCTGCGGCGGTGCTGATCGCCCTCTCCACCGGGCCCTCCGGCGTG
>JAKDIK010000422.1 GCA_030450535.1 Propionibacteriaceae bacterium | reverse complement strand
GGGAACGGTGTTCGCGCTGCCGTGGGCGCGCATGGACGACTGGGGGAGCGCCCTGCCGGCGCTGCGCGAGGCGGGCTTCACCGTGGTCGCGCTGGCCCTGGCCCCGGACGCGATGGGGTTGGACGCCTTCGTCGCGGCCGGGGTGCCGGGGAAGCTCGCGCTGGTCGTGGGCACCGAGGGGGCGGGACTCTCGAAACGGTGGCTCGACCAGGCCGACGCCGTCGTCGCGATCCCGATGAGCGCCGGGGTCGACTCCCTCAACGTCGCGGCGGCCACCGCGGTGGCCTGCTGGGCGTTGCGCTGAGGCGTTGCTCCCTTCCAGCGCGCGGGGTGCGCCCGGACGCGGCGCGTCAGGTCGGGGAGAGTGCGACGCAGATCAGCCACTCGACGCCCACACCCCACCACTTCGCGGGCACCGAGTGTCAGATCCACGTCAAGACGTCGCTTCGTGGCCCGGTCGTGGGCGCTGCTGCAGCCGGCCATCGGGCGCGGGCAGGCGGCTCAGGCGTCCGCGGTCTTCTTCTTCGGCGTGACCGGCCAGTCGTCGGGGTAGAGGTGCGCCACGCCCTCCATCTGCTCGGTCAGCTTGCGGAACGACCGGGTCGACAGCCGATCGCCGAACACGATGCCGTTCAGGTGGTCGGTCTCGTGCTGCAGGCAGCGCGCCAACAGCCCGGTGCCGTGGACGGTGACCTCGTCCCCCCACGGGTCCTGGCCGGTGCAGGTCGCCGACTCGGAGCGGGCCAGTTGCTGATATCCGCCGGGGTAGGAGAGGCAGCCCTCCTCGGAGGACTCGAGGCGCCGATCCTTGCCAGTGGGGGTGGTCACGACCGGGTTGCAGATCGCTCCGTGGCGAATTTTGTCGTCGGCGTCCGGGCACTGGTAGACGAACAGGCTCAGGTCGCGTCCCACCTGGGTGGCGGCCAGCCCGACGCCGTGGGCGGCCCTCATGGTGGCGAACATGTCGGCCACCAGCGCGCGCAGGTCGTCGTCGAACTCGGTGACCCGCTTCGTCTCGGCGTGCATGACGGGTTCCCCCCAGCGGGTGATCCGCAGCAGTTGGCCGCCGACCATCAAGTCCTCGATCGCCATGTCTCTTCTTCCACACTCCCCAGTTCGTCGCGGTCCCCGTCGGGACGGACTCCGCGTCCGACGCCATGTTCCTGCCTGCCCCGGGCGCCGCGCACGACGTACGCCGCGCTCGGTCGGACACCGCCCTGGCCCTGAGTCCACCGGCGTGCTGCTCGGGGCAACCGCTCCATTCTGGCACGCTGGCCCCATGGACCCCGCCGCCCACGAGTCACCGCAGGAGGGATTGTCTCCCGCGATCGACGCCTGGGCCGACCACCTGCGCCTCGAGCGCAACCTGGCCGATCACACCCGCCGGGCCTATGCCGGCGACCTGGACAACCTCGCCGCCTTCCTCGCCGGCCGGGGCACCGCCGACTGGTCGCTGGTCGACCACCGCGACCTGCGCGCCTGGCTCGCCGAACTCCACCGGCGCGGCGCCGAGCGGACCACCGTCGCCAGACGGGCGACCGCGTCCCGGGTGTTCTTCGCCTGGGCCACCGACACCGGACGCGTGCCCCACGACCCCGCCGGCGCGCTGCAGGCGCCCCGAGCCGATCGCACCCTGCCCCCGACCCAAGACCCGCGCCCCGCGTCCGGGTTGTTAGCCCACCTCGCACCCCCCATCG
>JAKDIK010000033.1 GCA_030450535.1 Propionibacteriaceae bacterium | reverse complement strand
TGCGAGCGCCACCACCGCTGTGCCGACGTGGATCAGCCACTCGACACCCACACCCCCGGCATTTCCGGCACCCGAGTGGCGGATCCCCCGCGAACGGCCCGCAACCCCGCCTCCGGGGCAACACCCAGGAGCGCGAGGTGAGGAGAATCGGCTGACCTCCTCCCCGTTGTGCCGCGCGTGCGCGGCCCGCGGCCGTCAGAGCCCGAAGGCCCGCTTCACCAGCGCGCGGACGTCGTTGGCCACGGCGTCGTTCCAGGTCGTGATCGCGTAGGCGGACGGCCACAGATCACCGTCGTCCAGCGCCGCCGCGTCGTTGAAACCGAGCGTCGCGTAGCGCGTCCCGAACTTGGCGGCGGGCTGCAGGAACACCACGATGTCCTTGCCCCGCAGGTAGGCCGGAAAGCCGTACCAGGTCTTGCAGGCGACGTCGGGAATCAGTTCCTTCACCACGGCGTGCAGGCCCTCGGCGATCCGCTGGTCGCCGGCGTCCATCTCGGCGATCCTGGCGAGGACCTCCTTCTCGGCCTCCTCGCCCTTCTTCGCGGCCTTGAGCTCGGCGGCGCGCTCCCGCATGGCCTTCTTCTCCGCGGCGCTGAACCCGCCGGAGCCCTCCGCGTCCTTCTTGGTAGGCATGGCGCACATCGTAGGGGGACGCGACCCGGACGCGCGGTACCTTCGACCCATGGCAGGCATCCGGGGCGGCAGTGACCACCTCATCGTCATTGGGGCGGGCCCCGTCGGGTTGGCCGCCGCGCTGCTGACCGCGGCGCACGGCCCGGTCACCCTCTATGAGGCCGCCGATGAGATCGTGCTCTCCGAGGAGAACAGCTACCCGATCGGGGTCAACCTCCGCGGGCAGGAGGCGCTGCGCCGCATCGACCCCGCCCTCCTCGCCCGCCTGACCGAGCAGGGCGAGATGATCGCCGCCTGGAACATCTACGCCGGGCGCCGTCGCGTGGCGCACCTGATCAGCGGCAACGTCATCGGCACCACCCGCGCCTTCCTCACGCGCATCCTGCTGGACGCCGCCACCGCCGACCCGCGCATCACCCTCGTCACGGGCCACAGGCTCATCGGGCTCAACACCACCTCGCGGCAGCTCACGTTCCGCCGACCGGGCGGGGAGGAGGCAACGGTGGACGCCTCCGGCGCGCGGGTGCTGGCCGCCGACGGGGTGTGGTCGGCGGCCCGACGCTCCCTGGTCGACCAGGTCCCCGGCTTCACTCCGACGGTGGACGACTGGGGCGTCCAGTTCCGGGTGCTGTTCTCCCCACCGGACGCCTCCGCTGCCGGCCTCGATCCTGCCGAGCACCACATCTTCACCGACAAGGGCATCTACACCGCCACCCTCGATGGTGGCGTCTGGGGCGTCTCGCTGACGGCCGTGCGCGGGGCCGCCGACGAGGAGTTGCTGACGTCCACCGATGCCTCCGACACCCACGTGGCGGCGCTGCAACGCCACCTGCAGACGTACGCGCCGAAGGTCGTCCCCCTGCTGGACGCCGACGCCTACCGCGCCTTCTTCGGCCGCGCCGCCTTCTCCGGCGCCGTGGTCCGGTGCCCGTTCGTCCATGTCGGGGAATGGCTGGTCCTGCTGGGGGACGCCGCCCACAGTGTCATTCCGCCGACGGGCGAGGGGGTGAATTCCGGACTGGAGGATTGCTGCGTGCTCGCCGACCACCTCGACTCCGGCTCGGCGACCCCGCTCACCGACTACAACGCCGCCCGCCTGCCCGACCTCGCGGCTCTCGGCGAGTACGCCTGGCAGCTCATGGAGAACACGCGCACCACCGATCCCGCCCGGCGCGCGACCACCATCATCCTGCGCATCCTGGCCACGATCGCGAGCCGTCTGGGTGGGCCGCCGACCGTGGAGGAACGCCTGTTCGGTGCCCACGCCGGCCGGGACCCCTACCGCGAGGTGTTCGCCGACTGGATCGCGCAGCGCGAGCGCCTCCACTCCCCGATCCACCGCGTGGCGCGGCTGTTTGTTCGGGGCCGAGAAGCCCGCGTCACACCGTCGGAGTGAACGAGCCCTGGTCGCGGTAGAGCGCGACGGACTCCTTCAGCGCCGCCAGCACGTACGGCGGGAACTGCATCCCCTCATGCTGCGCCCACAGCAGCCTGGCCTCGAGGCGTCCGATCTCGCGGGCAAACGTCTCGAGCTCGGCATCGAAGCCCAGCTGAACGATCACCTCGCCCATCTGCGCCTGGTACTGCGGGTCGCGATGGGTGCCGACGAGCTCGTAGCTGACCTTCCGCAGCGTCCGCGACAGCCACACCTGCCACGGCCGCAGCGTGCCGTCGGTGAACACCTTCTCGGCGCTCATCCGGTAGAACGCGAAGTGGCCGGGTTCCTGGCGCTTGATGGGGTTGATGATCGTCTCGCGGACGGCCTTCTCACCGAGGGCGTCCAGCTCGGACGCGAACGCGTTGTACGCGAGCACGGCCTGCCGCTCCGTCGACGCCCCCGTGAGGTAGTAGATGGAACGCGCCACGTCCTGGATCGGTTCGAAGTGCGCCAGGGCGCCCAGCGCCTTGACGGCGAACCCGACCTGCAGCAGCGGCTCGGCGGCAGGCAGGTCGATGCGGCGCTTCAACTCGTCCAAGATGACACCGTGCTGAATTTCTTGCCCGTACCAGACGTCGGCGTAGAACGTCTTGTCGGCCTCGCTGGGGTTGGGCATGATCTGGAGCAGCTCCAGCACGTTGCGCTCGACCTCCAACTCGACCCGTGCGAGGTAGTCGAGGACGCCGGCGAATCGCGTCCGCATCGCGGCGGGATCGCGCACGGTGAAATCGACCGACTCCAGCGCGATCGGGGGGTGGTCCGCCCCGAGCTTGTGCACGTGGGTGAGCAGGTGGGCGTCGGTGATCCTCGAACTCGCCACGGCCTCACTGTAGCGACGTCCGCATCGGCGGCACCATCGGACCGCTCGAGGATCGGTCCGCGCCTCATCGGTCCCGTCAGGACCGGTTCCAGTCCTCCAGCGGCCAGAACAGGCGGCTCGCGACCCTGGCGAGCGCCAGATCGGGGTTCACCGCCACGGGACGCCCCAACAGCGTCAGCCACGAGGCGTCCGACACCGAATCGCCGTAGCCGTGCGAGCGGGAGAGGTCGAGTCCGTGACGCGCGGCGTAGTCGGCGAGCCACTGCGCGCGGGCCTCGTCCACGAGCGGCGGCGTGGCCAGGTAGCCGGTCAGGACGCCGTCGCGCTCCTCCATGCACGAGGCGACCACGTCGTCGAACAGCGGCGCCAGCGGCGCGGTGAAAAGCCCCAGGGAGCCGGTCACGAGCACGGTGCGGTGGCCGGCGGCCCGATGCTCCTCGATGCGGGCCAGCGCCCCGGGTCGCACCGTGCGGAGCATGCGGCGTCCCCACGACCCCTCGACCGCACGCCGGACGTCCGCCACCCGCGTCCCCGCGTAGCGGCGCGAGAAGGCCCGCACAAATTCCCCACGGTCGCGGCGCTCGGCCCGCAGGTACACCGCGGCCTTCCCCGCCAGATCCACGACATCCGCCACGGCCCCCCACGGCCGCAGGTGGAACATCAGCGACACGTACTGGCCGACCAGCGAGCTCGGCAGCACTGTGCCCTCCAGGTCGAACACGGCCAGGACGTCCGTGCCCGTCTCCAGCGTGCGCGCTTTCGTCCGCGTCGCCTTCTGGGCGCTGGACGCCCGCGCGTGCACCTTCGCCAGCGCGACCAGCGCGGGCAGGTGCACGTCCTTCCAGTAGCAATCCCACACGATGTCGCGGACGTCGAACGTGGCATCGGCGGGGGTGTCCGCCGGCAGTTGGGCGGCCAGCGCCCGGGTCTGGCTGTCGTCGAACAACATCTCGGTGCGCGTGTAGTTCTGGTAGAGGTCGACGTAGGACCGCAGCGAACCGAGCCCGCGCTCGACCCGCAAGAGGGACCTGTTCCACTCGCGGGTGGCGTGGGTCGACGGCAGCAACCCGCCCACGCGGGTGCCGAGCGCCGACAGCCGCTCCTTGAGCCACAGCGACCGCTCTGCGGCGTTGTTCGCAGGGAACGTCCAGAGCGGCACCACGATCGGACGCCCACGGTCGTCCTCGAGTGGATGGGCGAGGAAGTAGTCGCGGACCGCGCCGTACATGCGGTGGAAGGGCAGCGGATTGGAGGCACCGGAGCACACCTGGTAGTAGCCGACCTCGGCCCGTTCCCCCTGGTGTCCGAGGCAGACCAGCGCAGCGATCGCGTTGACGACGTAGTCGACGGGGATGACGTCCAGCACCGAATCCGGCAGTCCGGGGAACTCCGGCAGGGAGCCCTTGGCGTAGGCCAGGATCAGCGGGTCGGCGACCTTGAAGCCGTCGATCCAGCCCGGGAAGGGGTGGCGCAGGGCCGACTCGATGATGGATGGGCGCACGATCGAGAGCCGGTGCCCCTGCCCGGCCCAGCGTTCCTCGGCCACCCGCTCCCCCAGCGCCTTGCTGAAGGTGTACACGTCGGTCCAGCCCACCGAACGCGCCCGCGTCCGGCCGAGTTCGACCAGCCGGGCGGTGATCCAGGCGTGCCGCGCGGCCTCGGACGCCCGCGCCACCGACTTCGGCCCCTGCTTGCCGTGCTCGCGGGTCGCCCGATCGATGAACACCCGGAGCTGCTCCGGGGTGCGGGAGGCGGCCTCGGCCTCGACGCCGGCCACCCGCGCGGCGGCGAGCTCGGCCCGCCAGTCGACGTCGTGCTCGACGGACACCTCGGGCCGCAGTCCCTTGGCGATGCCGCCCACGTAACAGGTGGAGACGTGGATGACGTGCGGATCCTGCCCGGACGCCGCGAGCGCCGCGTACAGCGCCTCCGGACCGCCGACGTTGTTGGCGAATGCCTCATCGATGGGGGCATCGAAGCTGACGGTGGACGCGGCGTGAATGACGACGTCGACGTCGATATCGATGCCTTGCAGCGTCGCCAGATCCCCTTCGATGACGCCCGTGCGTTCGGCGAACAGCCGCCTGGCGCGGTCGTCCCCGTGCGCCTGCCGCCAGCCCCGGAACACCGGCTTGCCCAGCAACCGGTCCAGACGCGCACGTCCCGTCTGGGAGCCCTTGGGCCGGATCACGGCCGTGACGTGGGCGTCCGTGGACGTGAGCAGCCGTTCGAGGATGGCCTGACCGAGGAAGCCGGTGACACCGGTCAGCAGCACGCGGGGGTTCGTCATGGTGATGTCCCTCTCGACGGCGCCCGGGGGGAGCGCGTGGTTCCGCCGCCCGTAATGTAGCGTGACCCACCATGCGGTCCGCGCACATCACCGGGAGAATCTCCGGCATCGGGCCCGCTCTCGCGAGGGTGCTGGCTGTCGACGGCGTCGATCTGGTGCTGGTCGCCCGCGACGACCAAGGAGCCACATGAAACCGAACGTCAAGCATCAGAAGTGGTGGGGCTGGGGCGAGGAGGGCGTGTTCTTCAACTACGAGAACAAGCCGGCCTTCGCACCGTTCGTGAAGGGCGCGCTCGGCATCGACCTGCGCCCTCGGCAGGTGGACACGATCACGTTCGACCCCGCCAGCGTGCCGGATTCGACGCTGCCGGCTGCCCTGCGTGCGGCCCTGGTCGCCGCGACGGACGCCGACCGCGTCACCACGGACGCGCACGAGCGGGTGATCCACGGGCACGGGTCGTCGGTGACCGAGCTGATGCACGTCTCGCGCGGCGACTACGGGAGACTCCCCGAGGTGGTGGTCTACCCGGCGTCGACCGCCGAGGTGGAGGCGGTGCTGGCCTCCTGCGTGGAGGCGGACGCCGTGGTGGTTCCCTACGGCGGCGGCACGAACATCTCGCGCTCGCTGCAGCTCGACCCGGCCGAGCGGCGTCCGATCGTCTCGGTGGACACCGGCCTGCTCGCGGGCGTCCACGAGATCGATGAGGAGTCCGGGCTGGCGCGCGTCGGCGCGGGCATGCTGGGCCCCGATCTGGAGGACGCCCTCACCGCACGGGGCTGGACGCTGGGGCATTTTCCCGACTCGTTCACCCACTCGACGGTGGGCGGCTGGGCCGCCACGCGCTCGAGCGGCATGCAGTCCGACAAGTACGGCGACATCGCCGACATCGTGCGTGGCCTGACCCTGGCACGGCCGACCGGGGTGGTGAGCTTGCGTCCCGTGCCCTCGGAATCGACCGGGCCGAGCGTGCGCGAGCTGATCGTCGGCTCCGAGGGACGCCTCGGCATCCTCACCGAGCTGTGGGTGCGCGTGCACCGGATCGCAGAGCAGCGGGTCGTCGTCGCCTACATGTACCCGTCGTGGACGAAGGCCGTGGCGGCGGTCCGGGCGATCTCGGCCCAGGAGATCCCCACGGCCTTCGTGCGCATTTCGGACGCCCACGAGACGGCCTTTTCCCTTGCCACCCAGAAGGCGGCGACGTCGCTGAAGAAGAAGGCCCAGGCCCGGGCCCAAGCCGGCCTGTGGGCGCTGATGCGCCGCCGCGGCTGGGACACCGACGAGATGTGCATCAGCTACGTGTGCTTCGAGGGCTCGGCCGCCGACGTGAAGCGCCGGCGGCGTGAGGTGGCGGCGCTCGCCAAGGCCGCCGGGGCGCTGCCGCTGGGTACCGGGCCGGGCGCGCTGTACGACCAGAAGAAATTCGACACGCCCTACCTGCGGGACTTCCTGCTGGAGCAAAATGTCATGGGCGACGTCTCCGAGACGGCGGCGCCGTGGTCGCGGCTCAACGCCGTGCACGACGGGGTGTACGCGGCGGCGCGCCGGGCGTTCGCGGAGATCGGCAAGCAGGGGTTCCTGATGTGCCACCTCTCACACAGCTACCACGTGGGCGCCTGCCTCTACTTCACGTTCGCCTTCGAGGCGGCGGTCGAGTTGGCGGACGCCGACGCCGAGTACGCGCGCGTCAAGACCTCGATCCAGCAGGCGTTCGTCGACTTGGGCGGCACCCTGTCGCACCACCATGGGGTCGGCATGGAGCATGCACCCTGGTTGGAGGAGGTGCTGTCGGCTGAGGGCGTCGGCCTGGTGAGGACGCTGTTCGACGCCACCGATCCGGGGCGCAACCTCAACCCGGGCAAGATCGTCGATCCGGCGCTGTCGCTGTACGACCACCTGGCGGACTAGGCCGGGCGCCGGTGCCGCGTCCGGTATCGCGTACCGTGAATCGAAGACGACGGAGGTCACCCATGCGCCAGTACATCGTGAGGCTCGCCGGCCAGGCCGGACCCACCGAAACTCTCCGTGCCCAAGATCTCGCCCGGCTCTGCACCGCCGCCCAAACCCTTGTCTACCGCCTCTACCGCGCCAGCACCGCCGAGCTGGACCGCGGCCGTCAGGTCCAGGCCGTCGAACAACTCAGCACCCTGAGCGTCAGCATCCCCACCCCGGGCGAGTTGGTGTTCACCGTCGGCGACGAGGCCGTCCTCGATCTGGATCCCCTCGCCGCCCAGGTGGACGCCCTCGCCTGGCGCATCGCGCAGGGGCTCGCCGCCAACGAGCGCCCCACCGACCTCCCCGACACGATCGCGGACGCCGTCGGCGCGCTGATCCGTGCCCTCGCCAGGGCCGCCGACCACGCCACTTTCATCGTTCCCGACCACGGCGAGGTGGAGCTCGCCACCGCCCAGCTCGCAGGCGAGCCCTGGGGACGCCGCAACCAGCGCACGCTACGGACCGTCGTCGGCGAACTCCAGATGGCCGACCTGCGCTCGGACCGGTGCCGCATCGTGGCTGGCGACGGCGTGGTCATCGAGCTGCACCACGTCCGCGGCATCACCGAGGCAGCCAAGCTCGTGGGCACGCAGGTGCAGGCCACCGGCTGGTTCACCGAGCAACTGCACGGACGCGGCCGACTCGACGTGATGGGGACCGTGTCGACGGCCGTCGAGCAGGACTCCCTGCCGTGGGAAGACGCCTGAGCGCCGCCTTCGGCCAAGGGCGCGTCAGCCGTGGCGAAATCCCACGGGGCACGGGGCACGGGGCGCAGCCTCTGCCGCACACGTCACCGACGCTTGGCGGGGTGCGACCCCAGCCATCGTGCCCCCGCCATCCGAACCACCACCCCGCCGGGCTGGAGATCCATGGCGCAGGCGGTGAGATCGTCCAGCAGGACGTGGGATCCGGTGAGGTGCGAGGCGTCATGGGAGGTTGCGACGCCGATAACCACCGCCCCGGACGCCAACCCCGCAGCGATGCCGGGCGGCGCATCCTCGACGACGAGGCACCGCACGGGGTCGCGTCCGAGCCGCCGCGCCGCCAGCAGATACCCCTGAGGGTGCGGCTTGCCCAGTTCCACGTCCTCGGCCGTCACCAGGATGTCGGGCACCGGCAGTCCCGCCGCCCGGAGGCGGGCGATCATCAGCGTGCGTGGCCCAGACGTCACCGCCGCCCAGCGGTCCGGCGGCAGCGAGGCCAGAAGGTCGGCGACGCCCGGGAGGGCCACCACGCTGTCGAGGTCTGCCATCTCGATCTGGGCGAGCCGCGCGACGGCGTCCGCCCGATCGGCCTCGGGCCAGAAGTCCGCGACGGTGTCGGCGCTGCGACGGCCATGGCTGACGGTCAGGATCGCGTCCCCATCGAGTCCGGACTCGGACGCCAGCGTCCGCCACGCGCGCTCCACGGCCGGGGTCGAATCGATGAGCGTTCCGTCGATGTCGAACAGAACGGCGTCCACCTCGATCTGCACCATGGGTGTCACCCTAGCCACGGGACGCGTGGCGCCCGGTGTCACACCAACTACTGCTGCGCGGTCGTGCTCAATGCGTTCTGGAGCCCACCGCGAGGCTCAGTCTCAAGGTGTCATCGACGTCGTATTGGCCGGAAAATTCGCCGGGTTTTCGTCCTCGTCGGACTCCACGAACGGCTTCACCTCGCCGTATTCGGCGTAACGGGCCGCACGGCGCTTGTGCCCGGGGTCGCGGCGGATGTGCAGGAGATCAGCGAAATTGAAGCGGTCCCCGCGCGTCACAACGATTGCCTTCTTGCCGGTTTCGGATCGGCACTCGCCACCCGCCCGCACGATGCGACGGACGATTTCTTCCTCCTCGCCGATGAACCGCGCCGGGTCGATGTTGGCGTAGGCCTCCAGCGCTGCCGTGGAGCCGGCAAAGTCGATGGCCATATTGTCGCCGTGTGCGATGGAGGGTTGGCGTCGGACGCGTCGCAGCTGGTCGATCGCCACGTTGCGGGCGCTGCGGGCCGCGTCGGCCAACCAGCTCTCCCCGTGGGAGAACACCGAGTTGGCAAGGGTGACCACGGGACGCGAGTCGGCCCGGCACCGTCGCACCATGATCTCGGCCCAGGAACTCCCCACCAGCGTGTCCGCGTCGGTGAACAACAGCGGTCCCAACCGCCCACCGGGGTCGATCGTGGCCACGCCATGCTGCAGGGACGCCATCTTGAAGCACAATGACGACTCCAGCGCCACGGCGCCCATCCGCTCGGCCCGTTCGGCGGTCGCGTCCGTCGTCCCGTTCACCACCACGACGGGCCGCACGGGGATCGACGACCAGGACAGGGCCAGCAGCGTGGCCGGCAGGTCCTCCTCCTCGTTGCGTGCGGCGATGAGCACGGGCACGCCGTCGTCGGCGAAACAGCGGCGCGTCCGCTCGGCGTGCTCCTTGACGATCCGCGCACCGCCGAATCCCCACAGCTGCCGCACCTGTCGTTGAGTCAGCATGGTGTCCTTCTCCCTGGACCGGGTGCTGCGCAGCGAGAGCCACGCTCCACGTCGCACCCTGACATCCTTCCACTTAACGGTACCGAATCCGCAGGCAAAACGAAGAATTCTTGCGGCGTCAAGACCCCCTTCGGGCGTCATCTCCGGGGGGCTCGTCACCCGGCTGGGGGACCCGTGATGACCACCAGCCCCGTGGGCTTAGGACTGACGTCATGGTGGCCTACATTGGGGAACTGTTGTCTACGGAAGGCTCAGCTCCCCATGAGTTGGTTCGAAGCGATCGTGCTGGGCATCGTGCAGGGGCTCACCGAATTCCTGCCGATCTCATCCAGCGCCCACGTCTCGATCGTCGGGCAGCTGCTCTTCGACGGCAGCGACCCCGGCGCCGCATTCACCGCGGTCACGCAGCTCGGCACCGAGACGGCCGTCCTGGTGTACTTCTGGCGCGACATCGCGCGCATCGTTTCCCGCTGGTGGCTGAGCCTGTTCCGCAAGGTGGATGAGGACGATCCGGACGCCCGCGTCGGCTGGCTGGTCATCCTGGGCTCGGTGCCCATCGTGGTGTTGGGGTTGCTGTTCCAGGATGCGATCGACACCGGCCTGCGAAACCTCTGGATCACCGTCGCCATGCTCGCCGGCGTCGGCCTCGTGTTGCTCGCCGCCGACCACGTCGGCGCCCGCAACACGCGCACCCTCGACAGGTTGACCTGGCGGGACGGCCTGCTGCTCGGTCTGTGCCAGGCGGCAGCGCTGATCCCGGGCGTCTCGCGGTCGGGCGCGACGATCTCGGGGGGCCTGTTCCTCGGTTACGACCGGCCCACCGCGACCCGCTACGCGTTCCTGCTCGCGGTGCCCGCGGTGTTCGGGTCGGGGCTGTACAAGCTGAAGGACATTCCCGGCGACCCGAACGTGGCGTGGGGGCCCACGATCCTGGCCACGGTGATCGCCTTCGGCGTCGGTTACGCCGTCATCGCCTGGCTGATCCGCTACATCTCGACCCACAGCTTCCGGCCCTTTGTCTGGTATCGCCTCGGCCTGGCCGCGGTCGTCGCCGGCCTGCTGCTCAGCGGCGTGCTGTCGCCGATGTGACGATCCACCACCCTTGATCGGGAAGGCCGCTGATCAGCCCACTCCGCTGGTCGGACGCCACTCAGCGACCCGAAAGTGCACTCCGCTGGTCGAAACTCACGTCGCTGGTGCTGGGACGCCAGCGGAGTGAGTTCGGACCAGCGGAGTCACCCGCCGACCAGCGGAGTGGGTTTCGACCAGCGGAGTCACGCCGGAACGGACGAGCATCGCCGGGCACGCCGGAGCGGACGAGCGATTCCGGGGATCGATGCCACTCCCCCTGCCGCGAGCCTGCGCGCACGGATGCGCCCGAGAACTGTCAGAGATCCGTGACAGGGTGGTGATCATGACGCAGCCGGAGTTCTGGCCCGAGGAGCCACCGCCGGAGTTCGACGAGCTCCCGCCCGATGATCTGTGGGATGGTCCCCCGCCCGATCTGGACGCGACGCACGTCGGCCGGACGCTCGATTCCCGGGGCTCGCAACCTGCATCCCCTCCGCCCGCGACGGCCGTCCAGCGCACCGCCGAGGGGCTACGGGACGAGGCGGTCGCGGTGCTGCGCGACCTCACCGGACGCCCCGACGCCGAGTTCCACCCCGGACAGTACGAGGCGATTGAGGCGCTGGTCGCCGACCACCGGCGCGCGCTCGTGGTGCAGCGGACCGGTTGGGGCAAGTCGGCGGTCTATTTCATCGCGGCGCTGCTGCAGCGGAGGGCGGGGGCTGGTCCGGCGCTGATCGTCTCCCCCTTGCTGGCGCTGATGCGCGATCAGGTGGCGGCGGCCGAGCGGGCCGGCGTCCGGGCGGCGGCGATCAACTCGGCCAACGTCACCGAGTGGCGCTCGATCGAGCAGCAGTTGGACGCCGACGCGCTCGACGTGCTGTTCGTCTCGCCCGAACGTCTCGTCAACCCGCGGTTCCGGGCCGAGCAGTTGCCCCGGCTGGTGCGCACGTGCGGCCTGCTCGTCATCGATGAGGCGCACTGCATCAGCGACTGGGGGCACGATTTCCGGCCGGATTACCGGCGCATCCGCGACCTCATCGCCGAGCTGCCCGACGGCGTCCCGGTGCTGGCGACGACCGCCACGGCGAATGCCCGGGTGGTCGCCGACGTCGAGGAGCAGATGGCCGCCGGCGGCCACGAGGTCTTCACGCTGCGCGGCGCCCTGGCCCGCGACTCGCTGCGGCTCGGCGTCCTCGATGTCGGGACGCCGGCGCGCCGGCTGGCCTGGCTGGCGCAGCACCTTGGCGACCTGCCCGGTTCGGGGATCGTCTACTGCCTGACCGTCGCCGGAGCGGAGGATGCCGCGACGCTGCTCGCCAAAGCGGGTCACCACGTGCTGCCCTACACCGGACGCACCGACGCCGCCGAACGCGAGGCCGCCGAGGCCGCGCTGAAGGCGAACGAGGTGAAGGCGCTGATCGCGACGTCGGCGCTCGGCATGGGCTTCGACAAGCCCGACCTCGGGTTCGTCGTTCATCTTGGCGCGCCCAGCTCGCCGGTCGCGTACTACCAGCAGGTCGGACGCGCCGGGCGCGCGACCCCGAACGCGGACGTCCTGCTGCTGCCCGGCGTCGAGGACCGGGACATCTGGCACTACTTCGCCACCAATGCGATGCCCACCCAGGCCAGGGCCGACGCCACCCTGACCGCCCTCGCCGAGGCCGACCGCCCGCTGTCGGTGCCGGCGCTGGAGGCGCGGGTCGACCTCAAACGCGGGCCCCTGGAGCTGTTGTTGAAGGTGCTCGCCGTGGACGGCGCCGTCGAGAACGTGTCCGGCGGGTGGGTCGGCACAGGGCGTCCGTGGACCTACGACGCCGAGCGCTACGCCCGCATCGCCGAGGCCCGGGTGGCCGAGGCCGATGCCATGCTCGCCTACGAACGCCTGGCCGCCGGGGGGTGCCGGATGCAGTTCCTCACCGACGCTCTCGACGACCCGCACACCGCCCGTTGCGGTCGGTGCGACGTCTGTGCGGATCCCTGGTATCCCACCGATGTCGCGGTGCCCGAGGTGAAGGAGGCGACCGAGACCCTCGACCGGGTCGGCGTCCCGATCGCGCCCCGAGCGCTGTGGCCCAATGGCCTGGACACCCTCGGCGTCCAGGCCGACGGGGCTGGGGTCAAGGGCAAGATCCCGCCCTCCGAGCAGGTTGCGGAGGGCCGCGTCATCGCCCGCCTGACCGACCTGGGGTGGGGCGGACGCCTGCGCGAACTCTTCGCCTCGGACGGCGACGGTCGTCCCGTGGACGCCGAGGTGCCGGCCGAGCTGGGCCGGGCGATCGTCCGCGTGCTGGCCGGTTGGGGCTGGGAGGAGCGTCCGGTGGCGGTGACGTGGGTGCCGAGCGTGGGGCGTCCCGAACTGGTGGAGTCCCTGGCGAGCGGCATCGCGCGCGCGGGCCGGCTGGAGCTGCTCGACCCCCTCGGGCTCGCGCCCGGGGCCGAGCGGTTGAACGGCTCCACCAACTCGGCCTACCGGGTGCGGGACGTGTGGGGCCGGTTCGTCGTCGGGCCCGGGCTGGCGCGACGTCTGGCCGAGCTCTCCGGTCCAGTGCTGCTGGTCGATGACCTCATCGACTCGCGCTGGACGATGACGGTGGCCGGACGCCTCCTGCGCCGGTCCGGCGCGGACGCCGTCCTGCCCCTGGCGCTCGCGTCGGTCGCCTAAAGGACGCCGGCCTCACCGGTTGACATCGGTAAAAGCACTGGCGCCAGCTGTCTGCCCCCACGCCTGCCTGCGACCCCGCTTGCCTCGGGCGTGCGACCGCTCTGGCCTCAGGCGTGCGACCGCTCTGGCCTCAGGCGTGCGA
>JAKDIK010000421.1 GCA_030450535.1 Propionibacteriaceae bacterium | reverse complement strand
TGTTGATCACGACGATGATCGGCAGGTGCTTGGCCAGCGCCTTGCGCAGCACGAAACGCGTCTGGGGCAGCGGGCCCTCGGAGGCGTCCACCAGCAGCAGAACGCCGTCCACCATCTCCAGGCCGCGCTCCACCTCGCCGCCGAAATCGGCGTGGCCGGGGGTGTCGATGATGTTGATCGTCACCTGCTCGCCCGAGGCGGTCTCGTGCACCACCGCGGTGTTCTTCGCGAGGATGGTGATGCCCTTCTCGCGCTCCAGGTCCATCGAATCCATGACGCGCTTGTTCACGTCCTGGTTCTCGCGGAAGGCGCCGGACTGCCACAGCATGGCGTCCACGAGCGTGGTCTTGCCGTGGTCGACGTGGGCGATGATCGCGACGTTGCGCAGGTCGGCGCGCTGGGCCATGGGATTCCGATCGGGCGGGAGACAGGACGTTCCATCCTACGGCGCGCGTCCCGCCAGCCGGTAACCGGCCCCGTTGCTGTTGCCCGGGCACGTTCAGGGACGCCCCCGGCGCGCGGCAATGCCTGCATGATTAGGCTGGACGCCGTGACGCAGTTCTTCACCGAATCATTCCGCTCGGAGTTCGACAAGCAGTCAGGGCTCATGGGCCGCTTCAATCTGGGTGTCTTCGGCAAGACCGGGGTCGGCAAGTCGACGCTGATCAACGCCGTCTTCGGCGAGGAGGTCGCCGCCACGGGCGTCGGTGCGCCCATCACGAAGGACTCCCATCTCTACGTGGGCGTCCACGGCACGCTCGGCCTCATCGACACCCGCGGCATCGAGATCGGACGCGACGACCGTCAGCTCGTGAAGGAGCTCAAGGCCTTCGTCACCAACCAGCGCAAGTTGCCGCTCGAGGACCAGATGCACGCCGCCTGGTACTGCGTCCGCGCCCTGGACCGGCGCTTCGAGGAGTCCGAGGCCGAGCTCGTGCGCACCCTGACCAACCTGGATGTCCCCGTCATCCTCGTCTTCACGCAGGTGCCCGTCCGCGACGGGCAGTTCCACCCGGACGCCCTCGCGCTGGCCGCCCACGTCGAGAGCCTTGACCTGCCCATCGTCGCCGGCCACCCGTTCATGACCTACGCACTGAGGGACCAGTTCACCGGTCAGCCGTCCTACGGCTTGATGGAGCTCGTGAATGCCACCTTTCTGGTTGTCCCAGATGCGGTCCACGCGGCCCTCGCGGCGGCGCAGAGGGTCGATCTCGACGCGAAGGCGCGGCAGCCGAACCGGCACATAGCCGGGTCGGTGGCCGGTGCCGCGACCGCGGCGGCCGTCCCGATTCCGTTCAGCTCGGCGGCTGTGCTCGTGCCCATCCAGCTCGCGATGATGGCCCGCATCGCCCAGCTCTACAACGTCCCCTTCGACCGGGCCGCGCTCTTGGCGGTGGCGTCCACCTCGCTCGCGACGGCGACCGGACGCCAGGCCGCCACCAGCCTGCTGCAGCTGATCCCCGGTGCCGGCCAGATCGCCGGCGGCGTCATCAACGCCTCCGTGGCATCCGGCTTCACTCTCGCCATGGGGCAGGCGTGGCTGGCGGTGTGTCAGCGCGTGGCGTCCGGCAAGCTCGAGGGCATCGGCGGTGTCCTGGACTCCGCGGCGGTCAAGCGGTTGTTCGATGAGGAGTTCCGCAAGCGCGCGCCGCGCATCCGCAAGGAGGACTGAGCCTCAGCGGAGCAGGCCGGCCAGGGTC
>JAKDIK010000420.1 GCA_030450535.1 Propionibacteriaceae bacterium | reverse complement strand
CCACTCCGACCGAACCACTCCGACCGAACCATCCCGACCGAAGGAGAGCCGTGCACGTACCCGACGGGTTTCTCAACCTGCCCACCTCCGCCGTCACTGGCGCGGTCGCCGTGGCGGGCGTCGCGCTCGCGCTGCGGGGCGCGAAACGGGAGCTCGACGAGCGGACGGCCCCCCTTGCCGGGCTCACCGCCACGTTCGTCTTTGCCGCCCAGATGGTGAATTTCCCGGTGGGCGCCGGGACCTCCGGTCACCTCATCGGCGGGACGCTGGCCGCCATCCTCGTCGGCCCTTGGACCGCGACGCTCTGCCTCACCGTGGTCACCGTGGTGCAGGCCCTGCTGTTCGCCGACGGGGGACTCACCGCGCTCGGCACCAACGTGCTCCTGCTCGCCATCGTGGCGGTGTGGGTCGGTTGGGGCGTGTCCCGGCTGGTGCTACGTCTGCTGTCCGGCTCCCCCGATCGATCGCACCCTGACCTTGCACGCCCCGGCGCCTCCCGTCCCCCTGCGCGCCGGGCCGTCGCCTGGGCCGGCGCCGCCGGGGCGTTGGTGAGCGTGCCGGCGGCCGCGCTGGTGTTCTGCGGCCTGTACGCGGTGGGCGGCGCCGTCGCCGTGCCGCTGGGCCTGCTCGTGCCGACGATGCTGGGTGTCCACGCCCTCATCGGTCTCGGCGAGGCGGCCATCACCTACGGCGTCCTGGCCGCGGTCACCGCGAGCCGGCCCGACCTAGTCCACGCCCTGCGCAGCAGCGAGCCGGTCCTGCAGGAGGTGTCCGCGTGAGTGCCCCCGCCTCGTCCACGCCGCCGCGCGCCGACACCCTCGGCCACTTCTGGTGGATAGCCGCCGTCGTGACCCTGCTCGTCGCCGCCGGACTCAGCTTCTTTGCGTCCGTCTCTCCCGACGGCCTGGAGTGGACCGCCGAGCACCTCGGCTTCGCCGACGCCGCGGGCGACTCTGCCGTCGCGCATCTACCGTTCGCCGATTACGCCTTCGCGGGCGTTTCCCACCCGTTCGCCGCCAACGCGATCGCAGGGGTGGTGGGCGTCCTCGTGGTGCTCGGCGTGACGTTCGGCCTCACGCGCCTGCTTGCCCGGCGGCGTTGAGTGGACGTGCCCGTCCACATCCGCATCGTCGGCCTCGTCACCTTCGCCGTCGCCGTCGTCGCGCTGCCTCGCGACGCGACCTGGCCGTACGCGATCATGCTCACCGTCGTCGTGCTGCGGTTGTTCCGCGCCCGGGTTGCCTGGGCCTGGCTCGGGCCGCGCCTGGGCGTCGAGCTGCCCTTCGTCCTCTTCGCCCTCGCCCTGCCCGTGGTCGCGACCGGCCCCCGCGTCGACGTCGGACCGTTCGCACTGTCCGTCGAGGGCCTCTGGGCTGGCTGGTCGCTGCTCGCCAAGGGCACGATCTGCGTGCTGGCCGCTCTCGGCCTGGCCGCCACCACCCGACCCGAGCACCTCCTCGCCGGGCTCCACCGCCTCCGGGTGCCCGTGCCGCTCATCGAGATCGGCACATTCTTCGTCCGCTACCTCGGCGTCACCACCGACCGCTGGACGACCATGGCCCGCGCCCAGGCGTCCCGCGGCCTCGTGTTGCGGACGCCGGCCGCTTGGCCCGCGCTGACGCGCGGTCTCGGCGTCCTGTTCATTCGCAGCTACGAGCAGGGGGAACGCGTCCACCGGGCCATGCTCGCTCGCGGCTACACCGGCA
>JAKDIK010000203.1 GCA_030450535.1 Propionibacteriaceae bacterium | reverse complement strand
GCGGGCAAGGCCGTCATTGTCATCAGCTCCGAGCTGCCCGAGCTGCTCGGCGTCTGCGATCGCATTTTCGCCCTGTCCGCCGGGCGCATCACCGGGCAGCTCGACCGCGCCCACGCCGACCAGGAGAGCCTCATGGAGCTCATGACGCAGAACGAAGAAAGGTGACCCGATGACCGCGTCAGCCGCCGAACCCGCCACTCCCGCCGCCGCGGCGCCCGAGCCGCAGAAGGCCCCGCCCCGGACGGCCACGCAGCGGGCGTCCGCACTGCGGCAGTACGGCATTCTGGCCGCGCTGGTCGCCATTGTCGTGCTCTTCCAGTTCCTCACCGGCGGCCGGCTGCTCCTGCCGAACAACGTGGCGAGCCTGCTGCAGCAGAACGCGTACGTCATGATCCTGGCCATCGGCATGTTGATGGTGATCGTGGCCGGGCACATCGACCTGTCGGTCGGCTCCGTCGTGGCGTTCATCGGCGGCGTGCTGGCGATCTCGATGATGCACTGGAACCTGCCGTGGCCGCTGGCGATCCTGCTGGCGCTGGTCGTCGGCGCCCTGATCGGCTGCTGGCAGGGCTTCTGGGTGGCGTTCATGGGTGTGCCCGCGTTCATCGTCACGCTGGCCGGCATGCTGCTGTTCCGCGGCCTCGCCATCGTCATCGTCGGCGAGACCATCGCCGGGCTGCCCGGCGGCTTCATCGCCATCAGCAACCGCGGCGCGCTCGGCTGGTTCGGCTACGTGGGCATGCTCGACGTGTTCACCCTGGTCATCGGCCTGATCGCCGCCGCCGGACTCGTCGTGGGTCAGCTCCGCAACCGGGCGACCCTGCGCAGGCACGGCCTGCAGCCCGAGGGGGCGGGAGTGTTCTGGGGCCGCACCGTCCTCATCACGGCGCTGATCCTGTTCTTCACCTGGACGCTGGCCAACAGCTCCATCGGGACACCATTCGTGCTGATCCTGTGCGCGACGCTCATCCTGGCGTACGCGTTCGTGATGAACCGGACGGTGTTCGGTCGCCACATCTACGCCATTGGTGGGAACGTCGCGGCGGCGCGGCTGTCGGGCGTCAACGTGCGCACGACCAACTTCTGGATCTTCGTCAACATGGGCGTGCTCGCGGCGCTGGCGTCCGTCGTGACGACCTCGCGGGCGGGCGCGGGCATCGCCGCGGCCGGCGTGAACTTCGAGCTGGACGCCATCGCGGCCTGTTTCATCGGTGGCACGGCGGTCACGGGCGGCATCGGACGCGTGTCGGGCGCCATCATCGGTGCGCTCATCATGGGCGTGCTGAACATGGGCCTGTCGATCCTGTCGGTCGATCCCGCGTGGCAGCAGACGATCAAGGGCCTGGTGCTGCTCGGTGCCGTCGCCTTCGACCTGGTCAGCAAGCGCCGCGGCGCGGGGGCGTGAGGGATGACCGGCGGGGCGTGAGGGTGACGGTCGGGGCGTGAGCGAGGCGTCCGCCGGTGAGATCCTGACCTCCAACCCGCGGAGCCTGCGCGACGTCGGTGGGCCCAGTACTGTGGAGAGACACCTTGGGCCACGGTCCAGTGGCCCACTTCGGTGAGGAGGGGGTCATGTCCATCACGTTCGATGCCACCGGTGCCATCGTCGTCGGCACCGATCTGTCCGCGCCTGCAGGCCGCGCCCTCGAGTGGGCGGCCGAGCGCGCCGCGGCAACCACGAAGAAGCTGATCGTCGTGTTCAGCCTGCCCGAGCTCACGATGCCGAGCTACGGCCAGCTGCTGGAGACGGTCGTCCCGACGGACTGGTCGGAGGAGACCCGGCGGACCGCCGGGGATCGCCTGGAGGAGATCCGCCAGCGGCTGACCACGACGCATCGCGGGCTGACGGTGGAGACCCACGTCGAGGTCGACCCGCCCTCCTACGTGCTCGCCCAGTCATCCAAGGTGGCCGATCTGGTCGTCGTCGGCGCGCGCGGCCAGCACGCCCCGGCGAGCGTGCGGGCGCTGGGCGGGACGGCCGACGTCACCGTCGCCCACGCCCATGGCCCCGTCGCAGTGGTCACCGACCTGGCCGAGGCGCACCCCGAGGGTCCCGTCGTGGTCGGCGTGGACGACTCCGAGGAGTCCCGGGCCGCCCTGCGCATCGCCTTCGCCGAGGCCCGTGCGCACGGGTCGACGCTGAAGGCTCTTCACGCGTGGGACGTGACGCCCTGGGTCAGCGACCCGCGTACCGCCGCGGTCGTGCCGCTGCCGCCGATGCAGGACGACCTGCGCCGGGCGGTCGAGCGTTGGATCGCGCCGTTCGTCGAGGGGGAGCCCACCGTCGAGGTCGAGGTCGACATCGTCGAGCTGCGACCGGCCCAGGCCCTCATCGACGCGAGCCACGGCGCCCGGCTGCTGGTGGTCGGTTCGCGGGGCCGCGGAGGTTTTGCCGGGCTGCTGCTGGGTTCGACCAGCCGTCGGACGCTGCGCGAGGCGCGCTGTCCGGTCATAGTGACCCGTTCGGATGACCGCCGGGTCGGGGAGCCGAAGTCGCGCTGACCCGGCAGGATGGACCCCATGGTCCATGCGTGGTTCGACGTCAGCGCCGGAGTCGCCGGCGACATGCTGCTCGGCAGTCTGCTCGATGCGGGGGCGGACGCCGAGGGCGTCCGGCGGGCGATCGATGCCGTCGCGCCCTCGGCGGTGGAGCTCACGTGGGATGTGGTGTCGCGGGCCGGCCAGCGGGCGACGAAGGCGCGGGTGGGAGTCCGGGTGGACGATCCGCCCCATCGGACGTGGCGGACGATCCGGCAGCTCCTTGAGGACGCTGACCTCGCCGAGACGACGCGTGCGGGAGCCGCCGCGGTGTTCGCGCGGCTGGCCCAGGCCGAGGGACACGTGCACGGCATCGACGCCGAGGAGGTGCATTTCCACGAGGTGGGGGCCCTGGACGCGATCGCCGACGTGGTGGGCACATGCGAGGCGCTGCGGCTGCTGGGCGTGGATTCGGTGTCGGCCTCGCCGGTGGCGCTCGGCTCGGGACGCGTCCGGGCCGCCCACGGCGACATTCCCGTGCCCGTGCCGGCGGTCGCCGGGCTGGCGGTGGGGTGGCGCACGGTGAGCCCTGCTGCGGGCGCGGCGGAGGAGGACGGGCACGGGCACTCCCACCGGGCGCCCGGCCACTGCCGGCCCGCCGCGCAGCACCACGAGCGGCCCGCGGAGCTGCTCACGCCCGGTGAATGGGGGGAGCTGGCCACGCCGACCGGGCTCGCCCTGGTACGGGCGCTCGCGTCCACCTGCTAGCCGTGCCCGCCGCTGGAGGTCACCGGCGTCGGCGTCGGGGCGGGCGGTCGGGACACCCCGGGGCGGGCCAACGTGGTCCGGGTCGTGCTCGGCGCGCCGGCGAGTGCGGCCGACCGGCCGGCGTCCGCCCTGCTGGAGCTGATGGCCAATGTGGACGACCTGGATCCACGGCTGTGGCCCGCTGCGCTGTCGGCCTGCTTGGTGGCGGGCGCGGCGGACGCGTGGTGCGTGCCGATCCACATGAAGAAGGGACGCCCCGCGTTCACGCTGCACGCGCTGGCCGCACCGGACGCGCGGGAGGCGGTGGTCGACGCGATGCTGACGCACACGACGACGCTGGGGGTGCGCGAGGTTGCGGTGACGCGGACGGTGCTGGAGCGGCACTGGGTGGATGTCGAGGTGGCCGGGCGAGCGGTGCCGGTGAAGATCGGCTCCCGCGAAGGGGTCGTGGTGCACGCGGCTGCGGAGTTCGAGGCGCTGGCGTCCGTGGCGGACGCGGCGGGCCTGACCCAGCCGGATACCGCCCAGCGGGCCGCCGCCGCGATCGTGGCGGCGGGGCTGGTTGCGGGTGAGGCTGTCCCGCCGGGGGCGCGGTCCACGCACGGGTGACGGGCGGGTCCCGGTGCCGGATGCCGCCGGATAGACTGCGCGCGATGTCCTTTGTTGCCGCACACCTGCCCGCGTTCGACACCCTCCCCGATGAGGCCAGGGCCGACGCCCTGGCCGTCGCGACGCGCTTGCAGCAGGGCGGCGTGGCGACGCAGGGTCGGCTGGGTGTGGCGTACTCCGGTGGGGTGGATTCGGCGGTGCTGCTTGCGGTGGCGGTACGCGTCCTCGGGCGCGACAACGTCGTGGGCCTGCTCGCGGTCTCGCCGTCGCTGGCCCGCGACGAGTTGCAGCTCGCCCGGGCGACGGCGTCCGACATCGGCGCCGAGCTGGTGGAGTTCCGGACCCACGAGGACGCCAATCCGGCGTATCGGGCCAACGGGGCCGACCGGTGCTTCCACTGTAAGGATGAGATGTTCACGGTGATCGACACCACGCTGGTGCGCTCACTGGGGCTGGCTGGCGTCGCGTACGGCGAGAACGCCGACGACGCGCTGCGCCCCGACCGCCCCGGGGCGCAGGCGGCCACGAACCACGCGGTGCTGCGGCCGCTGGCGAGCGCGGGACTGACCAAGGCGCGGGTTCGCGGGCTGGCGCGTGCGCTCGGCCTGGGCGTCGCGGACAAGCCGGCCGCGCCGTGCTTGGCAAGCCGCATCCCGCACGGCGAGGAGGTCACGCCGGCGAAGCTGCGCCAGATCGAGGCCGCGGAGGAGGCCGTCCGGGACGGGGGGTTCACCGACTGTCGGGTGCGGCATCACGGCGCCATCGCGCGCATCGAGGTGCCGATCGCGGAGCTGGGGCGCTTCGGGGAGGCCGGCGTCCGCGACGCCGTGCTGGCCGGCGTCCGGGCCGCGGGCTTCGCGCACGTGACCGTCGATCTCGGCGGTCTGCAGTCCGGGCAGTTCACGCTGCAGGTGGTGCGCTCGCGTGGCTGACGACGACCTGGCCGAGCTCGATCTGGAGCGGGGGGCGCGCCGCGGCTACCCCGAGGCCGTGTACTGCGAGGGCAAGTCGGCGGCCGACTGCGCCGAGATCGCCCGGCGGGTCGGTCGGCGCCCCGACGTCGTGACCATCTTCACGCGCGCGGACGCCGACCGCGCCGCGGCGATCCTGGGCGAGTTGCCCGACGCGTTCCACGACCCGGTGGCGCGGCTGCTGGTGTGGCCGGCGGGCCAGCCGGAGGCGTCCGGGGAACTGGTCGTCGTGGCGTGCGCCGGGACGTCCGACCTGCCCGTGGCCCGTGAGGCGCTGCTCACCGCGCGGCATCTCGGACGCCGCGCCGAACTGGTCGTCGACGTGGGCATCGCCGGCCTGCACCGCGCGCTGGGCAAGCTGGAGCTGTTTCGCACCGCGGGCGTGATCGTCGTGGTCGCGGGCATGGACGGCGCGCTGCCGGGGCTGGTGGCGGGGCTGGTCGGGTGTCCGGTCGTGGCCGTGCCGACGTCGGTGGGCTACGGGGCGGCGTTCGGCGGCCTCGCGCCGCTGCTGAC
>JAKDIK010000202.1 GCA_030450535.1 Propionibacteriaceae bacterium | reverse complement strand
CGGGGTGGGCGGCACGCTCCTGGCTGGCGCGCTCGCGAGCCTGCGCGCCGGCGGCGTCGCCACGGTCTGTGGGCTCGCGGGTGGAGCGGCGTTCCCCGGCAACGTGATGCCGTTCATCCTGCGCGGGGTCTCCCTGATCGGAATCGACTCGGTGCGGACGCCCCCGGCGCGGCGCTCCGCCGCGTGGGAACTGCTGTCCGGCGCCCTGGATCCCGCGCGATTGGACGCCGTGACCCGCACCGTCGCGCTCGCCGACGTCCAGCCCGTCGCGGAGGAAATCCTCGCCGGGCGCGGCACGGGCCGCACGGTGGTGGAGATCGGTGGCTGACGAGCCAGCCGTCCGCCAGAGCTGTGGTCACACTGCCGGCCGGGCGCGCGTCGCCCGGGACAGCGCCACCCACGCCACGCAGGCCGCCAGCGCCTCGCCCACCGGATAGCTCCACCAGACGCCGTCCAGCCCCCCGAGGGAGAGCGCCAGCAGGATGGGGAGCCGGACCAAGAGCAACGTGCCCAGCGACAGTGCCAGCGACGGCCAGGGCCGTCCGAGGCTCTGGAACCAGGCAGCCGCCAGGCCGACGATGCCGGCGAACGGGTAGCTCAGCGCGATGACGCCCAGGGCGGACGTCCCCAGCTCGCGGGTGGCGGGATCGTCGGTGAAGACGGCCGTCACCGGCTCCGCGAACACCGTGGACGCGAGCAGTCGCCCGACCGGGGCGCTGGCGAGGCGCTCGGAGAGGGGATCGGGCTCAGGCGTGGCCACGGCCGAGTGCGCTGACGGCCTGATCGAGCTGACCCCGAACGAACTGGTATTGGTCGGGGGTGGTGTGGCCGCGGTAGGCCGTCTCGATGGTCATGATGAGGAACAGGTGCAGGGTGTAGAGGCGCCGGCGGGCCATCTCGGCATCGGTCAACGGGCCGCGTCCGTAGCCCTCGAGAAACGCGACCCCGGGCGCGTGGCCCGGCTGCGCGGCCTCCAGGAAGCCGGCCTCCATGAGGGGATCGCCCCAGAAGGCCCGCTCGTGATCCACCACGGCGACCAGCCGGCCGTCGTGGACCATCGCGTTGGCCTGCCAGAGATCCCACTCGCAGAACACCGGGTCGGTGACGGCGTCGAGGCAGGCGATGTTGGAGGCGATGAGCGTCCGGATGGCGGCGTAGTCGTGGCCGATGTCGACGCTGCGGCGCTCGCCGTCGGCCAGGACGTCCTCGCAGATCGCCTCGAATGCAGCGCGCCACGTGGGGTACAGCTCGGCCCCGTACCGTCCGAAGCCCGGGCCGGGAATCTGGTTGAGGCGCCGGGTGGCTGCGCCGATCTGGCGCCAGCCCTCCAGCACGGCCTCCTCGCCAAGGACGCCCTCGAGCGCGTGGAGGTTCTCACCCGGGATGCGGGGCATCGCGAACCAGTCGGCGTCGATGATCTGGTGGGAATCGTCGTAGAGATCCACCGGCGGCACCGGGACGTCGGTGTGGGTGCTGATGAGCCGGATCGCGTCGATCTCGCTGCGCATGGCGTTGTGCTCGTAGGTCATGACCTCGACGCCCGGCGGGGGCGCGATCTTGAGCACCGACTCGCGGCCGTCGCGCAGGCGCACGATGTAGCCGACGTTGAACCAGCCCTCGCCCAGCTCGACGGCGAAGTCGTCGCCGTCGGGGACGGCGCCCGGGCCATAGGCGCGCTCGATCAGGCGCCGCAGCGTCTCGGGCGTTTGGCGGTACTTGGTGATGCTCTCCATGGGAACTCCCTTGTGTCCCGAGGGTGGGCGGCGCGGTTCTCCTGCGGCACGGAATCGTCACCCTACTAGGACGCGCCCGTTCGACGGACGCCGCCACCGGGACCCTCACGCGTGGCCCGCGCGACAAGGGGAAATGCTAGGTTGGAATGACACCCGATCACTGGAGGTCCCCGTGCCTGTTCCGCCCACCATCGACCGTGGCGTCCTGCGTACCTACCTCGCCGACCACCTCACCGGCGCCACCGCCGGCCTCGGCCGAGCCACGCGGATGGCTGAGGTGTACGCCGACAGCGAGATCGGCCCCGAGCTGCGGCGGCTGGCCGATGAGATCCAGGAGGAACACGATCACGTCGAGTCGCTCATCGACCGCCTTGATCTGCGTCAGCCGCGCGTGCTGCGCCTCGCCGCCAAGGCGGCGGAGGTCGTTGCCCGCCTCAAGCCCGGCGGCCGGGGGCCCTACCCCTCACCCATGACGCCCATGCTGGAGGTCGAGCTCCTGCGCGGCGCGGTGAACGCCAAGGTGGGCATGTGGGAGGCGCTGGCTCACTACGCCGACGAGCTCGGCCTCGATCGTGCCGACTACGAGCGCCGCACCGCCGCGGTCGATCAGCAGGTGGCCACCCTCCAGGCGCTGCACACCCAGCTCGTTCCGGACGCGCTGCGTCCCGGCCAGGCCGGCGTCCTCTAGCCCCTCTAGCCATGGCCAGCCTCCGTGGCCAGCTCGCGGGCCCCCACGCGCAGGTCGGCCCATGCCAGCACGGCCGCCATTCCCCCGAGCCCGAGGGGAGCCACCACCATGGAGAGTGCCGAGTAGGCGCCGAAGACAGACCCACGAGCTGATCGACGACGGCGAGTCCGGCGTGTGGTCACGGACCCAGTGTCGAACCTTGACCCGGCGTCAGGTCAAGGCGGTGTCCGGGCTGCCCCGCGGCATTGCCCCTACGCTGGGCGCCGTGAATCTCTACGGACGCCTGGTGTTGCTCTTCTTGCGCTGGCGAGGCCGGGAGCCCCTCAACCTGTGGGACACGGCGGTCACACGTTTCCGCGTGGTGCCGACCGATCTCGACGTCCTGCTCCACATGAACAACGGCAGGTACCTCACGCTCATGGATCTGGGCCGCATGGATCTGATGCTCCGCTCGGGCTTCTGGGCGACGGTGCGCGCCCGCGGTTGGTATCCGGTGGTCGCCGGCCAGACGATCACCTATCGCCGCTCGCTCGGCCTGGGCCAGCGTTTCGACCTGCACACCCGCGTGCTGGGCTTCGACGACCGGTGGATCTTCCTGTCCCAGACCTTCCGCCGCGGGGAGACCGTCGTGGCGCACGCCGTCGTTCGGGCGCGGTTCCTCAAGGAGTCGGGCGGGTCGGTCACCCACGATGAGCTGTTCGGTCTCGTGGGGGACGCCCCCGAGCTCGAGCTGCCCGCCTGGTTGGCCGACTGGACCGCCGCCACCAAGATCCCCTGACACGATGAAGGAGGCTTTTGGGATGAGCGGCGCGGTGGCTGTCATCGGTTCGGCGAACGCGGATCTGGTCGTCGAGGTGGAGCGGCGTCCGCTGGGTGGGGAGACCATCCTCGGCTCCGACCTGGTGACCAGCCCCGGCGGCAAGGGTGCGAACCAGGCCGCCGCGGCGGGGAGGGCCGGGGGCGAGGTGACGTTCGTCGGCTGTGTCGGGGCCGACGCGTCCGGTGACCTGCTGGTCGACTCGCTGACCCGAGCCGGGGTGGCCACGGACGCGCTGCGCCGCGTCGACGCCCCGACCGGCAACGCGCTCATCGTCGTGACGCCCGACGGGGAGAACTCGATCATCGTCTCGCCCGGCGCCAACGCCCACGTCACGCCCGCCCTGGTCGACGACGCGGCCGACGCTTGGCGCGGGGCGGCCGTCGTCGTCCTGCAACTGGAGATCCCGCTCGAGACCGTGCGCCACGTGGCGGTGGCGGCGTCCGGGGCCGGCTCGCGCGTCATGGTGAATCTGGCGCCCGCGGCGTCCGTCCCGGCCGAGGTGATCGCCGCCGCCGACCCGCTGGTGGTCAATGAGTCGGAGGCGGCGTTCCTGCTCGGTGTCGAGCCGGACGCGCTGCCCGCCGACCCCGGTGCGGTGGTCCGGGCCCTGTTCGGGCTCGGCGCCCGCAGTGTGGTGGTCACGCTGGGCGCGGCGGGTGCCTGGGTGGCCGAGGAATCCCGGGATGCCGTTCATGTTCCGGCGCTGAAGGTCACGCCCGTCGACACCACGGGTGCCGGGGACGGCTTCGTGGGAGCGATGGCCGCTCGCCTGGCCGCCGGGGACTCCCTCGTGGCCGCCGCCCGGGTGGCCACGCGGTTTGCGGGCCTCGCCGTCCAGCGCAGGGGAGCGCAGGATTCGTATCCGAGTCCGGGGGAACTGGCAGGCGAGGCGGCCGACTGAGGGCGGGTCAGCCCGTCACGAGGGCTCGCGCGGTGTCGGCGTCCGTGATGAGCGTCGTCACCCAGCCACCGGCCAGGGCACCCCGGATGGCACCCACCTTGCGCACGCCGCCGGCGGCGGCGACGCGCCGGGGGATGCGGCGGAGTTGCTCCAGCGTGATCCCCGCCACCCGGCCATCGATGCCCGCCTCGAGGCTGCGCCCCTCGGCGTCGAAGTACCGGTTGCAGATGTCGCCGACGCCGCCGAGGGAGCGCAGGTGGTCGGTGATGGCGTCCGGCATCACGTTGCCCGACTCGCGCAGCAGCGGCGACGGCTCGACCGAACCGATGCCGATGAGCGCGATGGTGAGCCGGTTCCAGAGGTCGGTGACCCGTTTGATCGTGGGGTCGGCCATCAGGATGTCGCGGGAACGGTCGTCCCCGAGCACCCCGGGCGTCTGCATGAACACCGGCTCGGCGCCCATCACCCGGGCGAAGCGGTCGAGCAGCAGCGTCGCCTGGGTCTGCACCTGGGGGCTGCCCACCCCACCCACGAGCTGGACGACGTGGCTCGCCACCGGCGTCCGGAAGCGCCGCATGTGCTGCGCCGCGCTCACCCAGGTCGCGCTCCACGACGAGATGCCGACGATCTCGTCGTCCAGCAGGCTGGCCATGAGCAGATCTGCCGCGGCCGCCCCGAGGTCGTTGAGGACGGCCGCCTCGGTCGCCCGGTTCTCGACGAGCACGCATTCCTCCAGGCCGAAAGCGTGCTCAACCTCCGCTTCCAGCTCGGTGAAGACCCCCGGCGGCGGCTGCACGATCGTGCGGACGATGCCCTCCTGCGCCGCCACCTTCAACAGCCGCGATACCTTCGACTGCGACAGGTGCAGCTCCTGGGCGATGGCGTCCTGCTTCTGACCCTCCTCGTGGTACATCCACGCGACCTTGGCCACGAGGCGCAGTTCGCCGCTGGGCCGGGACGCAGATAAGTGCGTGGTCACGGCAGCGATCCTGCCACGCTTGGGCGATGACGGGCAGGGGGACGCGGCGAGGGCCTTGACCGGTCCCACCGTCCCGTGCCAAGATGAATGCACAAGCAATCATGAATTTCTATGCAGGAGCGACGCTGCCCCGCCCCACCCGGCGCCGTGGGAAGGGGCGCCGTCAGGGCACCACCACCTGGAAGGCGGTGCTGCAGGGCGCCGCGGGTGGCGTGCGAGCGGGCGG
>JAKDIK010000201.1 GCA_030450535.1 Propionibacteriaceae bacterium | reverse complement strand
CGGGATCGGGTGTGGCGCTGGGGTCCGGGGTCGCGCTGGGATCGGGCGTAGGCGTCGGAGTCGGCTCCGCCGAGGGGGCCGGCGTCGGCGTCGGCTGGGCGGTGACCTGCGGCGCCGGCGTCGAGCCACTGGTGACCGGGGGCCGCACCGTGGGCGTCCGCACCGCGGGAACGCTCGGGATGACGAGCGAGGACGACAGACTCGGCGTCGTGACCCGGCGGCTCATGCCGACCAACTGCGCGTGCGGCGCGCCGGCGAGCACCCCGGCGGGATCGACGTACTGCCCGTTGATGAGCACCTCGAAGTGCAGGTGGCAGGCCGTGGAGAGCCCCGTGGTGCCCGACAGGCCGACGACCTGGCCGCGCGAGACGCGTTCACCCACCTTGACGCCGAGTACGGAAAGGTGTGCGGAGCGGGTGGTGATGCGGTCCTCATCGATCGTGCCGTGGTCGATCTCGACGAGGTTGCCGTAGCCCCCCGCCATGGCGGCGCGGGTGACGGTGCCGTCGGCCATGGCGACCACGGGCGTCCCGCACGCGGCGGTCATGTCGGCGCCGTTGTGCATGCGCGTGTAGTGCAGGATCGGGTGGAACCGCATGCCGAACGACGACGTGATCGGCCCGGGCACCGGCGACAGATAGCGCGCGGCGGCCAGCGGGCTGGTGGCGGCGAAGTACTGGAGGGCGGCGTCCCCCGAGAGCATGGAGCCCGACACGGGGTCGAAGACGCTGAGTGAGGGAATGTTGAGCGTGTCGGCCGGACGCGGCAACCCGCTGGCGCCGGTGGTGAAGTCGTACGGCATGCCGGCGTCGCCGGAACCCGCGGACAGCGGCAGGCTGCGGGGCGAGGCGAGCAGGGTGCGGGCCAGCGAATCGACCTCGGAGTAGGTGACGCGCTGCGTCGAGGCGGGGGTGCTGCTGCGGACGAGCGCCATGGGGGCTGCAGCGGTGGGCTTCGGGGCAGTGGCAGCGGTGGTGGCGGCCGCGATCGGCGCCAGCAGAAGACTCGAGGCCGCCACGGCTCCGACGACGACGGCCGGGCGCATCATGCGGACGCGCGGGGATCGGGCCCGCGGGGTGCGACGAGCGTGAACGCGTGACATGACTTCCTCGTACTAGGGCTTGTACTAGGGAACGGGTGGGGAACCCCGGGAGCAACCGCTGCGGTGAAGCTTGGTCCAGTATGCCCCGAAAGTCCAGTCCTCGGAGAGGTGAAGTAATTCAACTGTTGCCCAACTCTCGGCGAACCGGGGTGGACGCCCGTCCGCCGTCGCGTCGAAGACCGCGGTCGTCCGCCGGCCCCACGGGTGTGGACTGGTCGTTGGCCCGCTGTGGCAACCCCCTTTGCTGGACGCCTCGGCAGTGTAGGGTCGTGGGGAAGGATGGGATGACCGGACCTGGAAGCGTCTGGTCGGAGCATCCTCACGGACTCCCCTGAACCATGGGGCGTCACGCAACAAAAGGAAAGCAGGATCCATGGCAACCGGAACCGTGAAGTGGTTCAACCCTGATAAGGGTTACGGCTTCATCTCCCCCGACGACGGCTCGGCCGACGTCTTCGCACATTTCACCGCCATCAACGCGCGCGGCTTCCGCTCGCTCAACGAGGGCGACAAGGTGGAGTTCGACACCGAGCAGGGTGCGAAGGGGCTGCAGGCCAGCAACATCCAGATCATCTGATCTGACGCACCTCGGACGCCGCGACCGCAACGGGTCGCGGCGTTCGTGTTTTTCAGGATGCAGACGCTCAGGTTCGGACGCGGGCGCTCAGGCCGATTCGCGCGCGACGACGCGCAGCGGCGGGCCGGCGGCAGCGGGGGCGTCCGGATCCGCGCCCAACGCACGGAGCACCGACGCCGCCGCGTGGTCGACGGCCGCCTTGAGGTCGAGGCTCACACTGGTGAGCGGCGGATTGGTGAGCGCGGCCAGCGGGATGTCGTCGACACCCACCACGGCGAGATCGGCCGGAGCGGCGAGTCCGCTCAGGCGCAGGCCGGCGAGCACCGCGATGGCGTACTCGTCGTTGTAGGCGGCGACCGCCGTCACCCCGGCCTCGCGCCACTCGGTGACGGCGGCGATGGCGTCCTCGGGGTTGAGATCCAGCATGATCTCGAGCGGTTCGGGCAGGTCCCGCTCGGCGCAGGCCCTGCGGACGCGATCGGAGCGCGGCCCGGCGTACATGGCCAGTTCGGGGCTGCGGGGGCGGGCGATGCCGAGCCGGCGGTGGCCTGCGGCGACGAGGTGCTCGACCTGGAGGACGGAGACGTCGTCGAGGTCGAGGTGGTGCGGCTGATCACCGGACTGGGTCTCGCCGGACAGGGTCTCGGCGGATCGGGATTCCCCGGACCGGGATTCGCTCAGCGGGTCGGTGGTCCAGCGGCCGGTGTCGGCGCCCAGACAAACGACCGGCAGCGACAGGTCGTCGACCCACGGTGCGTCCTCCGGACCCACGGGGCCCATGCAGAACACGGCTGCCGGTGCGATCTCGGCGACGAGGTGGCCCATCGGCTGGCCCCGGCGCTTGCGGCGGGTCACGGCGAGGTAGCCGTGGGTGTCCATGGCGTCGGTGAACCGCTCCATCATGCGGGCGAGGTTTTCGCCGATGGGGGCGTCCGGCAGAAGGAGCAGGACGAGGTCGGAGCGTCCCGACCGGAGGACGCGGGCCGCGCGCGAGGGCGTGTAACCGAGTTCGCGGACGGCGTCGCGGACGCGCAACTGGGTGGCGGGCGTGATGGTCTGGCCGGAGTTCTCGTTCAGGACGTAACTGACCGTTGCCTGGGATACCCCGGCCCGCTTGGCGACGTCCTTCACGGTCACGCGTCGAGCAGCCATGCAATCCTCCCGGAGTGTGACGATTCAGTCGGAGCGTAGCGCGTGGGGTGGCCGCGGGCCAGCGTCGGCCTCCCAGGGCTGAGGTGCGTGGATGCGCTGACGTGGTGCGTCCACGCGGAGGGTCCCGTGGCGCCCGGGACCGTACGGGAGGTGGAACCTCAGCGATCCTCGTCCAGATCGACGGTGCGTTCGTCGGGATCGCGTTCGGCGCGATCGTCATCACGTCCGCGCACGATCTCCTCCACGTCGGTGTCCTCGTGATGGACGATCTCCTCCAGGGCATCCTCCGCCCGGGGATCGTCGTCGAATGCGTCCATGCTCATGAGGTTCACCCTACGGATGCCGGTGTCCTCGAGTCCAGAGGCCCGGGGATCCGGAGGAGAGGGTTCTCCCACGGCTCTCACGACCTTCTCATGCGAGTGCGACAGACTGGGGACCATGATGAAGAAGACCCTTGTCAGCCTGTCCATCGCGACGTTGGCCCTCGCGGGGTGCACCACGGCGACCCCCACCGCCACCACCTCCCCGGCCGTGACCGTCGCGCCCACCACGGCCGCAGCACCCGCGCAGACCACCGAGACTGCGCAGACCACCCAGGCCGCGCAGACCACCGCGAGCCCTGCGATGGGCGGCGCCGAGTGCGCGATCAGCGACGGCGATGTGAGGGTGAGGGCGGGGGAGAGCTGCACCCTGGCGGACGGCCGGTTGGACGGCAACGTCGAGGTCGGCTCGGGCGCCAGCGTCGTGCTCACCAACATGACGATCGACGGCAACGTCAAGGGCGACGCTCATGCCAGCATCACGGTGACAGGCGGCCGCGTCGACGGCAACATCGAGCTCGAGGACGGGGGCGACGCGCTCGTGAGCGGGGTCACGATCGACGGCAACCTGAAGTCCGAGGACAACACGGGCACGCAGACCTTCGAGAACAACACGATCGACGGCAACCTCGAGTGCGAGCGCAACAACCCCGCGCCGACCGGCGGTGGCAACACCGTGCGCGGTGACTCCGAGGATCAGTGCGCGGCGCTGTGACGGACGCCTGACCGGCGGCCGCGGTCGGCGGACGGCGGTCGCGGGCGCCTCGGCGTCGGCTCAGGCGCCGAGGCGCTGCCACTCCGTGCCGCGGGCACGCAGGGCCAGGGCGAGTCCGCGTCCGGCCATGGCGATCCCGTACGCGGCCCACAGCCAGACCAGACCGGCGCCCGCGGCGTCCACCCAGAGGGCGAAGGGCACGTGGACGAGCGCAACGACGGTGCCGGCGAGCGCCAGGTAGCGCGCGTCGCCGGCGCCGATCAGGACGCCATCCAGCACGTACACCAGCCCTGCCAGTGGCAGCAGCACCGCGACCACCAGCGCGACCCGGCCGACGAGGGCCTGGACCCCGGCGTCCGGCGTGAAGAACATGCCCAGCCATGGGCTGATCGCCGCCATGAGGAGGCCGAGCACGACCCCAAAACCCACCCCCCAGCGCACCATCATGGCGGTGAGCCCGCCGACGGCCGAGGGGTCGCCCGCCCCGAGGTACCGCCCGATGATGGCCTGGGCTGCGATCGCGATGGAGTCGAGGGCGAAGGCCAGGAACATCCACAGCGAGTTCACCACCTGGTGGGCCGCCAGGCTGGTCGCGCCCATGCGCGCGGCCACCACCGTGGTCACGGTCAACGTGGCATGGAGGGCGGCGGTGCGCACCAGCAGCCACGCGCCGGCCCGGGCGGAGGCGAGGACGCCGCCCAGTCGGAAGCGCATCGGCGCACCCTCGCGGCGGGCCCCGCGCAGCACGAGGGTCGCCAGGAGGGTGGACGCGGCTGCCTGCGACAGCAGCGTTCCCCAGGCTGCTCCGGCGATGCCCAGCCCGAGCCCGTAGACGAAGAGGACGTTGAGCGCGATGTTCGTCAGGTTGAGCGCGACGGCGACCTTGAGTGGGGTGCGGGTGTCCTGCAGCCCCCGCAGAACCCCGGTGGAGGCCAGCAGGACGAGCAGAAACGGGAAGGCGAAGGTCACGATCCGCAGGTACGTGGTGGCGTACTGGGCCACGTCGCCGGTCGCTCCGTAGAGGGCGACGATCGGATCCAGCGCCACCTGCAGGACCGCGGTGAGCGCCGCGCCGATCAACACCGCGAGTGCGATCCCGTCGATGCCGCCCGACAGTGCCCCGTGGCGATCACCGGCACCCAGCCTCCGCGCGACAGTCGCTGTGGAGCCGTAGGCGAGGAACACGCACAACCCGGTCAGGAGCCCGACCAGGTTGCCAGCGATGCCGAGCCCGGCGAGCTGTGGAGTGCCCAAGTGTCCCACGATCGCGGAGTCGGCGAGCAGCAGCAGCGGCTCGGACACCAGCGTCGCGAACGCCGGGATCGCCAACGCGAGCACCTCGCGGCGATGGCCGGTCGCGGGTCGGTGGCGGATCACGGTCCTCAGGGTAGGCCGCCCTCGCGGGCCATCCGACGTCATGCTCACAGGTGGCTCTCGGATCAGCTCCCGAGGCACTCCTTGCGCGGCGCTGGGCTCTGGGCTCTGGG
>JAKDIK010000032.1 GCA_030450535.1 Propionibacteriaceae bacterium | reverse complement strand
GCGTTCCTGGCCGACCCGACGATCCTGATCCTCGACGAGGCCACCTCGTCGGTCGACACCCGCACGGAGCTGCTGCTGCAGCGCGCGATGGCGGCCCTGCGCTCCGACCGGACGTCGTTCGTCATCGCGCACCGGCTCAGCACGATCCGGGACGCGGATGTGATCCTCGTCATGGAGAACGGCACGATCGTCGAGCAGGGCAACCACGACGCACTGCTGGCCGCGGACGGCGCCTACGCGCGGCTGTACCACAGCCAGTTCGCCGGTGCGGCCGAGGAGGAGGCCACGGCCTGACGGCGAGGGACGCAACCGCGGTGCACAGCCGGTTACCGGCGTGTTTCGATCCGTGGCGGGGTCTTTACAACCCACCCCCCTCGGGCGGACAGTGATCGGTGCCGCGCGAGTGTCGTGCGCGGGGAATCCCTGCGAGGAGAGCCATGGCAAAGACCCCCAGCCCCACCCCCATCACCGCGGAGCCGGAACTGAAGCGGGTCATGGGACCCGGACTGTTGCTGCTGTTCATCATCGGCGACATCCTGGGCACCGGCATCTACGCGCTGACGGGCACCATCGCCCGCGAGGTCGGCGGCATGGTGTGGCTGCCGTTCCTCATCGCCTTCGCCGTGGCCCTGATGACGGCGTTCGCCTACCTCGAGCTGGTCACGAAGTACCCCTCGGCCGGCGGCGCGGCCGTGTTCACCCACAAGGCGTTCGGGATCGGCTTTCTGACGTTCATGGTGGCCTTCACGGTGATGGCGTCCGGCATCACGTCGAGCGCAACGGCGTCCCGGGCGTTCGCCGAGAACTTCATGAAGGGCTTCGGCCTGGAGACCAGCGACTGGGCCATCAACCTGCTCGGCATCGGCTTCATCCTGCTGGTGATGGGGATCAACCTCTACGGCGTCGCCGAGTCGGTGAAGGCCAACGTGGTGCTGACGATCATCGAGCTGACCGGCCTGCTCATCGTCATCTTCGTCGGATTCCTGGCCATGGCCCACGGACGGGCCGACTTCAGCCGCGTCATGATGTTCGAGACCGCCGAGGACAAGAGTTGGTTCCTCGCCATCTCCGCCGCCACGTCCGTGGCGTTCTTCGCGATGGTGGGCTTCGAGGATTCGGTCAACATGGCCGAGGAGACCAAGGACCCCTCGCGGATCTTCCCGAGGATCATGCTCACCGGCCTCATGATCACCGGCATCATCTACGTGCTCGTCTCCATGACCGCCGTGGCGATCGTGCCCGTCGGCCAGCTCACCGAGACGGGCGCGACGCCCCTGCTCACGGTGGTCGAGATGGGCGCCCCCGGGCTGCCGTTCGCGGCGATCTTCCCGTTCATCTCGATGTTCGCCGTCGCGAACACGGCGCTCATCAACATGATGATGGCCTCGCGGCTGCTGTACGGCATGGCCAAGCAGGGCGTCCTGCCCGCGGTGTTCGGTCGGGTGCTCCCCGGACGCCGGACGCCGTGGGTCTCGATCCTCTTCACCACCGGCCTCGCCGTCCTGCTCATCACGTTCGTCGGGCAGGTCGCGCAGCTCGGTGGCACCACTGCCCTGCTGCTGCTCGCCGTGTTCACGCTCACCAACGTGGCCGTGCTCGTCCTTCGCAAGGACACGGTGGAGCACGACCACTTCCACGCCCCCACCTGGATTCCGGTCGTGGCGGGCGCGTGCACCTTCTACCTCGTGGGCCCCTGGACGGGCCGCGCCCTCGAACAGTTCTGGATCGCGGGGATCCTCGTCGCCCTGGGCGCCGTCCTCGGGGTCATCACCCTGCTCGTCAATCGGCGGCTCAACCGACCGACGGAGATCTCCGATCCCGCACTCCTCGACGAGCCGGGCGTCCGCAACTGATCTGTCCCCCGGGGTGGTGGGGCTGGACGCCTCAGCCGATCTGGGTGCCCACGAGGGCACCGATGCCGTACGTGATCGCCATGGCGACCAGGCCGCCGGTGATGACGCGGGCGACCGCGGCTGCCGGCTTCGCCCTGCCGACCTTCGCGCTGAGGTAACCGGTCAGGGTCAGGGCCAGGACGACCGCGGCCGCCGTGGCGGCCACCCGCAGCGCCGGCGGCGTCAGCACCATCGCCAGCAACGGCACCAGCGCTCCGGCGGTGAACGCCGCCATGGACGACCACGCCGCGGCCCACGGGCTCACCAGGTCATCCGGATCGATGCCCAACTCGGTCTCGGCGTGGGCCGCGAGGGCGTCATGGGCATGCAACTGGGTCGCCACCTCGAGCGCCAGCGCCGGGGTGAGGCCCTTCTCCCGATACAGGCCGGCAAGCTCGGCGAGTTCGGCCTCGGGCATGGTCTCCAGCTCCCACCGCTCTTTGGCGAGCAGGGCACGCTCGCTGTCGCGCTGGGCGCTGACCGAGACGTACTCGCCCACCGCCATCGACAGCGCGCCTGCGGTCAGGCCGGCGATCCCGGCGATGAGGATCGCCATCGAATCCGTCGTGGCACCCGCCACGCCCATCACCATGCCTGCGATCGAGACGATGCCATCGTTGGCGCCGAGCACGGCGGCGCGCAGCTTGTTCAGCAGCCCCGCACGCGATCCGGTGACCGCCTCCCCGGGCCGGCGGGACGAGGCGTCCATCTTGGGCATGGCGGTGCCGCTGCCCGCGCTCGTGGGAGTGCTCATGGTCCGATGGTGATCCCAACAAGACGGGTCCGCAACGAAGGAAAGGCTGCCCTGCCGAGCGGTTACTTCGACCGAACCTCCGGGCGGACGCGATCCCACACGGCGCGCCGGGCGTCGGGATCCAAGTCGGCCAGGATTTCCTCGATCGCCTCGGCGTGCAGCTCAACCCGGGAGCGCGCCGGCTCGTACAGCCAGGCACGGCCGTCCAACTGCCTCACGACGATGCCCTTCTTCGAGAGCCGGTCCAGCACGGTCATCACCGTGGTGTACGCGATCGGTCGGGAAGCCTGCAGTTCGTCGTGCACATCCCGCACGGACGTGGGGGTGGACCGCTGCCACAGGGCGTCCATCACCGCCTGTTCGAGGTCTCCGAGGATCGCCACGTGTGCATCGTAACCTGTCGGGTGGTGCTATACGACGCAAAGTAGTACATTCCGCCCCATGAGTCCGGACATCATGGCGCGGTGGCAATTCGGGATCACGACCGTGTACCACTACTTCTTCGTGCCCGTCACCATCTCGCTCTCGTTCCTCGTTGCCGTCCTGCAGACCCAGTGGTTCCGCACGGGTGACGACAAGTTCCTCCGTCTCACGAAGTTCTTCGGCAAGTTGTTCCTCATCAACTTCGCCATGGGCGTCGTCACGGGGATCGTCCAGGAGTTCCAGTTCGGCATGAACTGGTCGGAGTACAGCCGCTTCGTCGGCGACATCTTCGGCGCGCCGCTGGCGCTGGAGGCGCTGCTGGCGTTCTTCCTGGAGTCGACGTTCCTCGGGCTGTGGATCTTCGGCTGGGATCGGCTGTCCCGCCGCGTCCACCTGGCCTGCATCTGGCTCGCGGCCACCGGCACCCTGCTGTCGGCGGTGTTCATCCTGGCCGCCAACAGCTTCATGCAGAACCCGCTGGGCGCCACCTGGAACCCGCTCACCGACCGGGCAGAGATGACCGACTTCGGTGCCCTGTTCACCAACCCGGTCTTCCTCGTCACCTACCCGCACACCATCGCGGCGGCCTTCATGACGGGCTCGGCCTTCGTCCTCGCGGTGGCCGCGTGGCACCTCGCCCGGCTCAACAAGCCCGAGCGGACGGCCCACGAGGACGCCGATCTGGCGGGATACCGCTGGGCCACCAAGCTCGGTGCCTGGGTGCTGCTGGGCGCAGGCATCGCCACCGTCATCTCCGGCGATCTCCAGGCCAAGGTGATGTACCAGGTGCAGCCCATGAAGATGGCCGCCGCCGAGGCGCTCTACGAGACCGCCGGCGGTAACGGCGAGATGGCGCCCTTCTCGCTGCTCACCATCGGCTCCCTCGACGGCACGGAACCGGTGTTCGAACTGCACGTACCCGGCGTCCTGGGCTTCCTGGCGGCGGGGGATCCGTTCGCCGAGGTCCCCGGCATCCGCAACCTGCAGGCGGCCTACCAGCAGGGTGAACTGGTCAATCCGAACTCACCGCTGCAGCAGGCCTACGCCGAAAAGCTGCGCGCCGTCGGCATCACCGACTTCACCCCGAACATCCCCGTCAGCTACTGGACCTTCCGCATCATGATGACGCTCGGCTTCATCGCCATCGGCATCGGGGCGTTCACCCTGTGGCAACTCCAGCGCAAGCGCCTGCCGAAGATGACGCCGTGGTTCAACCTCTGGATGACGGTGGTCGTGCTGGCACCGCTGTTCGCGAACTCCGCCGGCTGGATCTTCACCGAAATGGGACGCCAGCCCTGGGTGGTCGCGGGGGTCCTGCCCACGGCGTCCGCCGTCTCGCCGGGCGTGGGGGCCGGCACGGTGTTCGCGACGATGGTCGGCTACACCGTGCTGTACGGCGCGCTCGCCGTCGTCGAGGTCGGGCTGCTGCTCAAGTTCGCCCGCCAGGGCATGCCCGCCGAGGTGCCCGAAGTCGAGATCAAGGGTGAGGACGACGTCCTCTCCTTCGCCTACTGAGGAAGGGGGACGAACATGACGTTGCTCGCCACCGAACCGACCACCCTGCAGGTGGTCTGGTATGTGCTCATCGCCGTGCTGTGGATCGGCTACCTCATCCTCGAGGGCTTCGACTACGGCGTCGGCATGCTGATCCGGGTGCTCGGCAAGAACGAGAAGGAACGCCGGGTCATCGTCAACACCGTCGGCCCGCTGTGGGACGGCAACGAGGTGTGGCTGCTCACCGCCGGTGGCGCCACGTTCGCGGCCTTTCCCGGGTGGTACGCCACCTTGTTCTCGGGGCTGTATCTGCCGCTGTTCCTGATCCTGTTCGGGCTCATCATCCGCGGCGTGGCCTTCGAGTACCGCGCCAAGAACCCCGACAGCGCCTGGCGCACCCGCTTCGACGTGATGGCCGGCCTCGGCTCGTTCATCGTCTCGCTGGTGTTCGGCATCGGGTTCGCCAACTTCATCATCGGCATGCCGGTGGTGACGGCGGAGAACAGTCCGCACCTGTACGTGTTCTCCGGCGGCTTCTGGAGCCTCTTCAGCCCGTTCGCCCTGCTCGGCGGCGTGGTGCTGGTGGTGCTGTTCCTATTCCACGGCGCCAACTTCCTCGCTCTGAAGACCCGCGACGTCGTCCACGACCGGGCCGAGGCGTTCGCTGTCCGCATCGGGCTCGCCGCGATCGCGGGCGGCGCCGTCTACCTGCTCTGGGCGAACATCGCCTACGGCTTCGGCCCGGTGGGCTGGGTGCTCGCGGCGCTGGCTGCGGTGTGCCTGATCGCGTCCTGGATGGCGATCCGGGCCGGACGTGACGGCTGGGCGTTCGTGGGCACGACCGCCACGATCCTGTTCGTCGCGATCTGGATCTTCGCCCGCATGTGGCCCAACCTGGGCTTCGACAACAGCGCCGTGGCGGTGCCGTTGGACCGGGTCCAGGCGGCGTCCACCGAACTCACCTTGACGATCATGACGTGGGCGGCCGCCATCTTCGTGCCCATCGTGCTCGCCTACCAGGGCTGGACGATCTGGGTGTTCCGCAAGCGGCTGAGCGCCCGGAACATTCCCGACGACGAGACGATCGCCGCGTAGCCTGTGGCGGTGCCCGCAACCACCCAGCCGAGGGACGGCGTCCAACCGGACGCCGTCCCTCGCGTTGCACCCCCTGTCGGGGCCCGGACGCCGCGCCGCGGCCCGATCGACCCGCGGCTCGTGCGCCGCGCCGGGGCGACGCGGTGGTACCTGGCCGGCGGCGTGCTCATCGGTTGCCTCCTCGCCGCGCTGACCGTCGGTCAGGCGTGGGTGCTGTCGCGGGCCATCGCGGCGGTGTTCGCCGCCGCGCCCGGCTGGGAGGACACCTCGCCGACGCCCGGCACGGGGCTGTGGCCAGCGCTCGGCGGCGCTGCACTGGCGCTGGCCGCGATCTTCGGCGGCAAGGCGCTGCTGGGATGGGTCAATGCCGTGCTCGCGCACCGCACGGTGGCCTCGGTGAAGTCGCAGCTTCGGCGCGACCTCGTGGCGGCCCGGCTGGCGCGGCCGCTGGAACCGGGGGCGTCCACCGCGAAGCTGGTGACGCTGACGACCGTCGGCCTGGACGCCCTGGACGGCTTCTACAGCAAGTACCTGCCGCAGCTGCTGCTGGCGGTGACGGTGCCGGCGATCGTCGGCGGGGCGGTGCTGTGGGCGGACTGGCAGGCGGCGCTGATCATCGCGCTGACGCTGCCGCTGATCCCGGTGTTCATGGCCCTGGTGGGCTGGACGACGCAGGCCCGGACGCAGCGCCGCTGGGGCACGCAGCAGCGGCTGGCGCACCACTTCGCCGACCTCATCGCGGGCCTGCCGACCCTGCAGGTGTTCGGCCGGGCGCGCGCCCAGGCGCGGGGGTTGCGGGCGAGCGAGGAGGCCCACCGCCGCGAGACGATGGGGACGCTGCGGGTCTCGTTCCTCTCCGCGCTCGTGCTCGAGTTGCTGGCCACGCTGAGCGTGGCCGTCGTGGCGGTGACGGTGGGATTCCGGGTGGTCTTCCACGAGCTCGACCTGGCGACCGCGCTGTTCGTGTTGATCCTCGCGCCGGAGGCGTACCTGCCCGTGCGGCAGGTCGGCGTCCACTACCACGACGCCGCCGACGGCATGGCGGCGGCCGATGAGGCGCTGACGCTGATCGAGGCGGCCGAACAGCGCACGCTGCCGGGCACACAGGCGGGCACACGGGAGAGCACGCTGGCGGGCTCGAGCCGGGCACCAGGGAGCGCCGGCGGGGCGTCCGAAACCGCGCTGGTGCGGGTCACCGGGCTCTGCCACACCTACCCCGGCGCGGACGCCCCCGCGGTGACGGGGGTCGAGCTGAGTGTCGCGCCGCAGGAGTTCCTCGTACTCACCGGACCCTCTGGCGGGGGCAAGACGACGGTGCTCAACGCGCTGATCGGCTTCCTTGCCCCCTCGGCCGGCACCGTGAGCGTCCCGGACCGCTCCCGGATCGCCTACGTCGGCCAGAACCCCGGCATGATCGCCGGGACGATCGCCGACAACGTGCGCCTCGGCGACGCGGACGCCACCGACGCCGAGGTCGACGCCGCGCTGGCCCGGGCCGGCGCCCCCGGGATGGACCCCGGCCGCGGCGTCGGCGACGACGGCGAGGGGCTGTCGGCCGGCGAGCGCCGCCGCGTCGCCACCGCGCGGGCGCTGCTGCGCATCGATGCCGGCGCGGACCTGCTCCTGCTGGACGAGCCCACCGCGGGGCTGGACGCCGACGCCGAGGCGGCCCTCTTGGCCAGCCTGCGCGGCACCGGGGTGGCGGCGATCGTCGTGTCGCACCGGCCGGCGGTGCTCGCCGAGGCCGACCGCGTCGTCCGGATCGGGGGCGACGCGTGATCGCCCTGCTGCGCCGCCTCGTCGCAGCCATCCCCTACGGCCCCGCGCGCCTCGCGCTGGCCGTCGCGCTCGCGGCGCTGGCGTCCGGCTCGTCGGTCGCGCTGATGGGCGTCTCGGGCTGGCTGCTCTCGCGGGCGGCCGAGCATCCGCCGGTCATGTACCTCACGGCCGCCGCCGTGCTCGTCCGGGCCTTCGGCATCAGCCGTGGCGCGTTCCGCTACACCGAGCGGCTCGTCGGCCACGACATCGGCCTGCGGCTGCAATCCGCGCTGCGCCTGGAGACCTATTCCATCCTCGCCCGCACCACCCTGCTGGGACGCCGGCGCGGCGACCTGCTGACCCGCGTCGTCGCCGACGTGGACGCGGTGCTCGACCTGGTCGTGCGGGTGTTCCTGCCGTTCGCGTCCGGGCTGTTCGTGCTGGCCGGCACGACCCTGGTGCTGGGGGTGTTCTCGTGGCCGGTCGCCGCGGCGGTGCTGGGCAGCGCCGTCCTGGCGGGGATCCTCGCGCCCTGGCTGGCGGCGCGGTTGTCGGCCGCGGCGGACGCGGCGGCCGTCCCGGCGCGCGGCGAGCTCGCCAACGTCGTCCACGAGATCGGCCGGACCGCCCCCGACCTCGTCGCCTACGGCCGCGACGCCCACGCCCTCGATCGCCTCGCCGCGGCGGACGCCCGCCTGGTCGCCGCCGACGAGCGCGCCGCCTGGACCCGCGGGCTCGCCACCGCCGTCCAGGTGCTGGCGGCGGGCGCCGCGGTGGTCGCCGCGCTGGTGCTGGGCGCGCAGGCCGTGCGCGCCGGCACGCTCGATCGGCCCATGCTCGCCGTGCTCGTGCTGATGCCGCTGGCGCTCCACGAGGTCTTCGCCGATTTCACCAAGGCGGCGCAGACGTGGACGCGGGCGTCCACGGCGCTGGGCAGGGTCCGCGACCTGCTGGACGCCCCACCCGTCGGCTCCGGCGACGTCGACACCCCGCCGGTCGACGACGCCCCGCGGCTGACGGTCCGCGGCCTGACGATCGGCTGGCCGGGCGCCGCGCCGCTGGCCTCGGGGCTCGATCGGAGCGTGGGGCCGGGGCGGCGCGTGGCGCTGGTGGGACCCTCCGGCGTCGGCAAGACGACGCTGGCTGCGACGGTGCTGGGGCTGATCCCACCCGTGGCCGGCTCGGTCGAGGTCCGGGGGCGCATCGGGTATCTGGCCCAGGACGCGCACACGTTCTCGACCACGGTGGCCGAGAACGTCCGCATCGGCAACAGGGACGCAACGGACGCCGACGTGGCCGCCGCGTTGGATCGGGCCCGGCTCGGCGTCGATCCGGCGCGGTTCGTCGGCGACCTCGGCACGGCCCTGTCGGGCGGCGAACACCGCCGCCTCGCGCTGGCCCGGCTGCTGGTCCGAGAGCCCCAGGTGCTCGTGCTCGACGAGCCGAGCGAGCATCTCGACCCCGAGACGGCCGAGGCGCTGCTGGCGGACATCTGGGCGAGCGCCGGCGAGCGGCCCGTCCTCGTCATCACTCACGACCCGGCCGTCGTCGCGCGGTGCGACCGCGTGGTGACGCTGCCGGCGCGCGCCTAAAATCGCAAGGTGGTCATCTCGTTATTCGGGCGACGATTCGGCCGGACGGCGTCCGTCATGATTAGGTTGACCTAAGTAAGGCCCACCTAAGTCCCTGACGCGAGGAACTCCATGCGCACCTTCGCCCGTCTGCTCGCCCCCTTGGCCGCCCTCGCCCTGCTGGGGACCGGTTGCGCGAGCACCACCCCCACCGACGAGACGCCGTCCGCGGCAGCCACCACCGTCACCATCGACCACGCGCAGGGCGCGGCAACCCTTCCGCAGGATCCGGCGAGCGTCGTCGTGCTCGACTACGCCTCGCTCGACACCCTGAACGAGCTGGGCCTCAGCGATCGCGTCACCGGCGTTGCCAACGGCACGCTGCCCGAAACCCTGTCCGTGTACGCGGACGTGGAGCGGATCGGCTCCTCGCAGGAGCCCGACATCGAGGCCATCGCGGCGCTCGACCCCGACGCGATCATCATCTCGGGGCGCTCCTCGGCCAAGTACGCCGAGCTCAACGAGGTCGCCCCGACGATCGACCTCAGCTCTCATACCTATGAGCCCGTCGAGGTGCTGACGAACAGTGTGACGGCGCTCGGTCGCCTGTTCGCGGTCGAGGACGCGGCGCAGGCCGAGCTGGACGAGGTGACAGCCCTCATCGAGGCGACCCGGGCGGGTATGTCGACGGAGAACACGGGCCTGATCCTGATGACCACTGGCGGCAAGCTGTCGGCCTACGGGCCGGGTGCGCGATTCGGCAGCCTCATCCACGACGCCCTCGGCGTGCCCGCGGCGGCCCCGGATCTCTCCCGCGAGGAGTCCCACGGCCAGGCCGTGAGCTTCGAGTTCCTCGCCGAGACCAATCCCGGCGCGCTCTACGTCATCGACCGTGACGCCGCGATCGGTCAGCAGGGGGACTCCGCACAACAGCTTCTCGACAACCCGCTCGTCCACCGCACGGACGCCTGGACCCATGATCGCGTCACCTACCTCGACGGCGGGTCGTGGTACATCGTGGGCTACGGGCTGGCCAACACGAAGTCGATGATCAACGACGTGGCGGGCACCCTCGCGTCATGACGACGGCCGCACCGAGTCGCCCGCGGGACGCCCACGGCGTCCGTGAGGCCGCGGATGTCCCGACGCGGCGCCGCGCCCCCGGTGCCCTCGTGGGCGGCGTCCCGGTGCTGGCGCTGCTGGCGGCGGGCTCGCGGTTCGTCGGGGTGGCAGACGTCCGGCTCGCCGACGTGCTGGGGGGGCGGGCCGACTACGAGCTGATCGCGCTGAGCCGCATCCCGCGCACGCTGTCGCTGGTGCTCGCCGGCGCTGGGCTGTCGGTGGCGGGGCTCATCATGCAGCTGCTGACCCGCAACGTGTTCGTCGAACCGTCCACGGCCGGCACCCTCGACTTCGCCACGCTCGGCCTGCTGCTCTGCGCGCTGGCGTGGCCGGGAGCTCCCATCCTGGCGAAGATGGCGCTCGGCACGGCGGTTGCGCTCGCAGGAACGGGACTGTTCCTGCGGATCCTCAAGGTCGTGCCGCTGCGCGATGTGCTCATCGTGCCGCTCGTCGGCCTCATGCTCGGCGGCGTCGTGGGGGCGTTCTCGACGTTCATCGCCTACCGCACCGACCTCGTCCAGAGCCTCAACTCGTGGACCACCGGCGACTTCTCCGCCGTCATCGCCGGCCGCTATGAGCTGCTGTGGATCACGGGCGCCCTCGTCGTCGTGGCGGCCATCGTCGCCGACCGGTTCACGGTCGCCGGGCTCGGCGAGGCGTTCACGACCAACCTGGGCCTCAACTACCGCCGGACCATGGCGCTGGGCATGACGGTCGTGGCGATCACCTCGGCGACCATCGTGCTCACCGTCGGGGCCCTGCCGTTCCTGGGGCTGATCGTGCCCAACGTGGTGCGCGCGATCATGGGCGACAACGCGCGGCGCTCGGTGCCCTGGGTGGCGCTGCTCGGGGCGGGACTGGTCCTGGCCTGCGACCTCATCGCGCGCACCGTGATCGCTCCCTTCGAAATGCCCATCGCGACAATCCTCGGGATCGTGGGGGCGGTCGGATTCCTGGCACTGCTCTGGCGGGGGCGTCGTGTCTGAGGTCCGCGTGCCCTCCCGCGCGCCCGGCTCGGCGGACGCCTCGCGTTCGGACACCCCGCCCTCGGCCACGCCGGACTCGCCGCGGTTCCGGTTGGGCCTGCTCGCGGCTGTCGCGGGCGCGCTGATCGCGGTCTACCTGTTCGGCAACCTCAGCGGAAACGTGGCGTGGATCCTCGGCCGGAGAGGGCTCACCGTCGCCACGCTCACGATCACCGCCACCGCGATCGGCGTGTCGACGGTGCTCTTCCACACGGTGACGGCGAACCGCATCCTCACGCCGTCCATCATGGGCCTGGACTCGCTTTACATCGCCCTGCAGACCGCCGCGGTGTTCTTCCTTGGCTCGCTGACTGCCTCAATCCTGCCCGCCGAGTTGCGGTTCGGGGTCGAGCTGGTCGCGATGGTGGGGTTCTCGCTGGTGCTGTTCTCGCTCGTCATGGGGCGGTTCGCCCGGAGCCTGACGATGCTGCTGCTCGTCGGCGTCCTCATCGGGGGGCTTTTCCGCGGGGTGTCGTCGTTCCTGCAGCGGTTGCTCGCCCCCGAGGACTTCCTCGTGCTGTCCGACCGCTTTCTTGCCGATTTCACCGGCGCCGACCCGCGCTTGCTCGGGATCAGCGCAGCGGTCGTCCTCGTGGTGAGCGCCCTGGCGTGGCGCGACCGGCACCGGCTCGACGTCGTCGGTTTGGGCCGCGATCTCGCGATCTGCCTCGGCGTCGACCACCGACGCCGAACGCTGATCGTCCTCGTGGGGGTGGCCCTGCTCGTGGGCACCTCCACCGCTCTGGTGGGACCGACGATGTTCTTCGGCCTGCTCGCCGCGCACCTGGCCTACCGGCTGCTGGGCACCCAGCGTCATGCGTGGACGATCCCCGGCGCGGCGCTCGCGGGCATCATCGCGCTCGTGGGCGGCCAGTGGCTGTTCGAGCGCGTGTTGGGGCTGGAGGGCAGCCTGTCCATGATCGTCGAATTCGTCGGAGGCATCGTGTTCATCGCCCTGCTGCTCAGCGGCGGCCGACCCAGGGGTGCCGGATGACAGCGCACCCCTCCCCCGTGACCCTTCCGACACCTCCTGAGGTGATCGCGCGATGATCATCGCGACCCACGTAAGCGCCGCCTACGGGGACACCGTCGTCGTGGACGACGTCAGCATCCTCGTCCCCAAGGGCGGCGTGACGGCCCTGGTCGGGCCGAACGGCGCCGGCAAGTCGACGCTGCTGGCCGTCATGGCCCGACTGATGGGAGCCCGGGCGGGCACGGTGAGCGTCGACGGGTTGGACGTCACCTCCACCCCGTCGGACGTCCTCGCCACGCGCTTGGCGATCCTCAAGCAGGACAACCATCCCGGCATACGGCTCACCGTGCGCGACCTCGGCGGCTTCGGCCGCTATCCCCATAGCAAGGGACGCCTCACCGCCGCCGACCGCGCTCACGTCGAGCAGGCCATGGCCTGGCTCGACCTCGAGGGGTTGGGCGACCGGTTTCTGGACGAGCTCTCGGGGGGGCAGCGCCAGCGCGCCTTCGTCGCCATGGTGCTCGCCCAGGACACGGACTACATCCTGCTCGACGAGCCCCTCAACAACCTCGACATGGCCCACGCGGTCGCGATGATGCAGCGCCTGCGCCGCGCGGCCGACGAGCTCCAGCGCACGATCGTCGTCGTCCTCCACGACCTCAACGCGGCCGCCGTCTACGCCGATCACATGGTCACCCTCGCCGACGGCCGGGTAATCGCGGCCGGCCCGACCGAGAAGCTCATGGACGCCGATCTGCTCAGCGAGGTCTTCGGGCTCCCCATCGAGGTCCACGACGTGGCCGGCATCAAGCAGGCGCACTTCTACGCGCGCTGAGCGACGCGCGTGAGGCCTGCGGCGCGGGGTTCCCTCGCGGGCTTCCAGGGTCGCGGAGCCGACGCCCTTGCCAGACCTACACTTCCCCCATGACCGCCGATCGATCCGGGACGTCCGCCTTTCGTCCGGGTGGTGAGCCCGCGTCCCCGGGACCCGTTCCTCCCGCGGCGCCCGTGCGCGCCTACCCCGACATCGCCATGAGCCGGAACCTGGCCCGGGTGACCGACGACCTCGTGCGCATCCCCGGCACGAACTTCGGGATCGGTCTCGACGCCATGGTGGGCCTGGTTCCCGGCATCGGCGACGTCGTGGGCACGGGCCTGTCCGCCGCGATCATGGCGGACGCCGTGCGCCAGCGCGTCCCGCTCCACATCCTGGCGCGCATGGGTTGGAACGTGCTCGTGGACGCCCTGTTGGGCTTCGTCCCCGTCGTGGGGGACGCCGCCGACGTCCTCCACCGCGCCAACCGCAAGAACTATCGCCTGCTGGAGCGCTGCGTCGCCGAGGACAAGCACGTGGACGCCAGCGTCCGCACCTACGTGGCGCTCGCGGTCTCGATGGTGATCGGGTTCATCGGCGTCGCCCTGGTGCTCGCGGGCCTGCTGATCTGGGGTCTCATTGCCGGTCTCGGGGCGCTGCTGGGGGGCTGACTCTTGCCGGTGTGGTGGTGAGCCCGGCTCACTGGAAACATCGGGCCCGTCTGCTGACCCGATACTTCCAGTGAGTGAGGCTCACCACGACCAAGGATGCCGCGGCGGTCGTGCCGATGCGGCTGCACTCGATTCAGAATCCAGAACCCGACCACGCTCAGCTCCGAAGTGAGCGCGCACTCACTGCAGCCTCTTCGTCAGCACCCGCCGCAGACCCGCCCCACGCCGACGCTGCCGTGATGTGGCAATGCCGCGAACC
>JAKDIK010000419.1 GCA_030450535.1 Propionibacteriaceae bacterium | reverse complement strand
AACGCAAGGTGCACCTGCCCTCGGGCGGCTCGCTGATCATCGACCGCACCGAGGCCATGACGGTCATCGACGTCAACACCGGCAAGTTCACCGGCACCCAGGGCAACCTGGAGGCGACCGTGACCTCCAACAACTTGGAGGCGGCCGAGGAGATCGTCCACCAGCTTCGCCTGCGCGACATCGGCGGCATCATCGTCATCGACTTCATCGACATGGTGCTGCCCGCCAACCGTGAACTGCTGCTGCGTCGCCTCGTCGAATGCCTGGGTCGCGACCGGACGCGCCACCAGGTGGCCGAGGTCACCTCGCTCGGCCTGGTGCAGATGACCCGCAAGAAGATCGGCACCGGCCTCGCCGAGGCGTTCACCGTCCCATGCGAGCACTGCTCGGCCCGCGGCTACCACGTGCACGACGCCCCCGTGGCGTCCCAGTCGCCCTCCGACGGCGGCGACCGCGACACCAACCGGCGCGGCGGCGGCAACCGGCGCGGCGGTCGCAACCGGCGCTCCGACGGTGACGGCGGCAACGGGAACGGGAACGGCGGCTCGGACGGCTCGGGCTCGGGCAACGGGGAGTGAGCACGGCGGACGCCGACGCCTGGGCCGCGACCGTCGTCGTGGCCGTGGGCACGGTCTACCCGTGGGCGTCCCAGCACGTGGTGAGTGGTCCGGACGACGTGGACGCGGCGCCGGAGCGTCTCAACCCGGCGTTCTTCGGCAGCTTCGACTGGCACAGCTGCGTGCACATGCTGGCCTCCGGGGTGACCCTGCTCGCCTCCGAGGGCCTCAGCCCCGACACCCGCGCGGACCTCGTCGGGACGCTGGATGCGCGCCTCTCCGGCGCGCGGACGGCGGTCGAGGCCGAGCTGCTCCGGCGGCGTCCGGGCTTCGAGCGACCCTACGGCTGGGCGTGGGCGCTGCGGTTGGCACAGGTCTGCGCGGCGTCCACCCACCCGCACGCGCCCGCATGGGCGGCCGCGCTCGACCCGGTCGCCGAGGCGATCTGGGGGCACCTGCCGACCTGGCTGGAGCGCCTCGACGCGCCCGTCCGCACCGGAACGCACGACAACACGGCGTTCGCGCTCGGACTCATCCGGGACGCCGCCGTCGCCCTCGGCCGGGCAGAGATCGTCGCGGCCGTGGACGCCTTCGCGCGCCGCGCCTACGCCGCCGACGCCGACTATCCCGTCTCCTGGGAGCCCGGCGGACACGACTTCCTCTCCGCCGCGCTCTGCGAGGCGACGCTGTTGCGGCGCGTGCTGGAGCCCGGGGAGTTCGCCCCCTGGTTGGCGGGGTTCTGGCCCGGCCTGGGGTCGGCCGCCGACCCGCTGCTCGGCGTCCCGCACGTCAACGACCCCACCGATGGCAAGGCTGCCCATCTGCTGGGCCTCGCCCTCTCGCGCGCGTGGCACTTGCGCGAGCTGGCGGCGTTCGTGGCCGCCGATCGCGCGCAGCGCATGCTCACCGCGGCGGACGACCAGACGGCGGCCGTGGCGGACCACGTCACGGGCGGGGACTTCATGGCGACCCACTGGCTGGTGACCTACGCGCTGATGGCGGAGCTGGCGCGATAGCGCGGAATTCGGCGCCCGGCCCAGCGTGGGGGAGGGCGGCCGTCCGCCTCAGGCGATGGCCCGGCTCACGACGTGGATCACGAGACCTGCGAGCGCGCCGACGATGGTGCCGTTGATGCGGATGAACTGCAGGTCGCGGCCCACGTA
>JAKDIK010000031.1 GCA_030450535.1 Propionibacteriaceae bacterium | reverse complement strand
CGCTCGCACCCAGCCGGCTCACGCTGGTCATGGTCGATCGCTGCCGGCCCCCGCCCCGGACACCCGCACCACCGTGACCGACCTCTTCGGCAACCCCGATCCCGAACCCGCCGACGCCCCCGCGCGCGGCGGCGGTTCGCTCACGGGAGCCACCCACGCCGACCTGCCGCTCGCCGTCCGGCTCCGCCCCCGCACGTTGGACGAGATCGTCGGCCAGCAGCACCTGCTCGCCCCCGGCGCGCCCCTGCGCCGCCTCGCGGACGGCCAACCCATGAGCGTGTTCCTCTGGGGACCGCCCGGGGTCGGCAAGACCACGATCGCGTCGGTGGTCTCCCGGGCCACCAACCGCCGGTTTGTCGAGCTCTCCGGCGTCACCGCCGGCGTCAAGGAGGTGCGCGCAGAACTCGACCTCGCCAAGCGCGAGCTGGCCCGCGGCCGCGGCACGGTGTTGTTCGTCGACGAGGTGCACCGCTTCAACAAGGCCCAGCAGGACGTCCTCCTCCCCGCCGTCGAGAACCGCCTCGTCACCCTGATCGCCGCCACCACCGAGAATCCGTCGTTCTCGGTCATCAGCCCGCTGCTCTCGCGCTCGCTGCTGCTGACCCTCCAGCCGCTCACGGACGCCGACCTCACGGCGCTGCTCGACCGCGCCCTCGCCGACGAGCGCGGGCTCCGCACCCCTGACGGCCAGACCTACGCGCTGGACGCCGACGCCCGCGCGACCCTCATCCGGCTCGCCGGAGGGGACGCCCGCCGCAGCCTCACCTACCTCGAGGAGGCCGCGGCCGCCGCGTCCGCCCTCGAGCACACCCTCATCGACGCCGCCGCCGTGGAGTCCGCGGTCGACAAGGCTGCCCTGCGCTATGACCGCGACGGAGACCAGCACTACGACGTCATCAGCGCCTTCATCAAGTCGATGCGCGGCTCCGACGTGGACGCCGCCCTGCACTACCTGGCCCGCATGCTGGCCGGCGGCGAGGATCCCCGCTTCATTGCGCGCCGCCTCATCATCCTCGCCAGCGAGGACATCGGAATGGCGGCGCCTTCGGTGCTGCAGACCTGCGTCGCTGCGGCGCAGGCCGTCCAGCTCATTGGCATGCCCGAGGGACGCCTCACCCTCGCCCAGGCCGTCATCGCCTGCGCGACCGCGCCCAAGTCGAACGCGGCCTACCTGGCCATCGCCGCCGCGACCGCCGACGTCGAGGCCGGCAGGGGCGGCCCGGTGCCGCCGCACCTGCGCGATGCCCACTACGCGGGCGCGAAGCAGCACGGTCACGGCGAGGGCTACCGCTACGCCCACGACTTTCCCCACGGCGTGGCCGCGCAGACCTACCTGCCCGACGACCTGGCCGCCGCCCGCTACTACAGCCCCACCGACCACGGCAATGAGGCGCTGATCGCCGAGCGGCTCGGGACGATCCGCTCCCTGCTCGGTCGCCCGGAGGACGCCTGACCGCGGTGCACTAGGCTGCTCTTCCATGACTGTCGGAGAGATCGCCGGGCTCATCGCGGCGGTCGCGTTCGTGTTGCTCGTCGGCATGTGCGCGATCCCACTGCTCAAGCTGGGGCGTGTCCTCGACGAGCTGTCGAGGGTGGTGAAGGACGTGGGCACGAACACCACGCCGATCCTCACCGAACTCAAGGACACGGTGACCGTGACCAACGCCGAGATCGCCAAGATCAGTGACGTGACCGCCGAGGTCGAGAAGGTGACCGCGGACGTCGCCCGCGTCAGCGCCCACGCCAGCACCGTCGTCGGGAACACCGCCACGCTGAGCAAGGTGATGACCGCCGCGGTGGGCCGTCCGCTCGTGGGCGTCGCCAGCTCCGCCCACGCCCTGCGCACCGCGATCACCGCCAAGATCGAGGGGCGGGTCCAGTGAGGCGCCTGGTCTGGTTCGCGGCGGGGGCCGCGGCGTCCACGTTCGTCATGGTGAAGGGGCGCGAGTACGCTCGACGACTGACCCCGGAGGGCATGGCCGAGCAGATCGAGCGGCGGGTCGACGAGACCGCCGTGCGAACGAAGGGGTGGCTCGCCGATTTCGCCGACACCTACGGCCGGGCCCGCGAGGCCAAGCACACCGAACTGATGGGTCTGTTGACCGACACCGAAAGAGGACGCCTGGAATGAAGACCGCCGAGGTCCGCCGCCGCTACATCGATTTCTTCGTGAAGCGCGGCCACGCCGAGGTGCCCAGCGCCTCGCTGGTCCACAACGACCCGAACCTGCTGTTCGTGGTCGCCGGCATGGTCCCGATGGTGCCGTACTTCACGGGCGTCGAGCCGGCGCCGTGGAAGCGTGCGGTGAGCGTGCAGAAGTGCATCCGCACCCTCGACATCGAGGAGGTCGGCAAGACGACCCGCCACGGCACCTTCTTCCAGATGCTGGGCAACTTCTCCTTCGGCGACTACTTCAAGGCCGAGGTGATCCCGTGGACGTGGGAGTTCCTCACCGGTGCGGTCGAGGACGGCAACCTTGGCTTCGATCCCGAGCGCATCTCGGTGAGCGTCCTCGGGCCGGGCCACAACCCCGCCTACCCCGACGGCGACGTCGAGGCGCGCGACATCTGGCTCTCGGTCGGCATGCCGGCCGATCGCATCTGGGAGCGCGACCTCAAGGAGAACTACTGGCACATGGGGGTTCCGGGCCCCGGTGGCCCCGATTCCGAGGTCTTCTACGATCGCGGCCCCGAGTTCGGCCCCGCCGGCGGGCCCGACGTCAACGAGGACCGCTACCTGGAGATCTGGAACAACGTGTTCCAGCAGGAGGTGCTGTCGGCCGTGCGCGCGAAGGACGACTTCGACGTCGCCCACCCGCTGCCCACCAAGAACATCGACACCGGTGCCGGGTTGGAGCGCATCGCCACCCTGCTGCAGGGCGTCAACAACCTCTACGAGATCGACGAGGTGTTCGGCGTGATCGCGAAGGCCGCCGAGCTGTCCGGCAAGACCTACGGCGCGAACCGCGACGACGACGTCCGCATGCGCGTCGTGGCCGACCACGTCCGCTCGGCGCTGATGCTGATGACCGACGGCGTCACCCCCGGCAACGAGGCGCGTGGGTACGTGCTGCGCCGCCTGCTGCGCCGCTCCATCCGCGCCATGCGGCTGCTCGGCGTCACCGACCGGGTGCTGCCCGAGCTGATGAGCGTCAGCCGGACGCTGATGGCGCAGAGCTACCCCGAGGTGGACGCCCAAGCCGAACGGGTCTCGGCTGCCGTATTCGCCGAGGAGGAGAGCTTCCGGCGGACGCTGGCGTCCGGCACGCAGCTCTTCGAGACGGCCGCGGCCGACGCCCGGTCCGCCCAGCGGACGACCCTGGGCGGAGACGAGGCCTTCCAGCTCCACGACACCTACGGATTCCCGATCGACCTCACGCTCGAGATGGCGGCCGAGGCCGGGCTGAGCGTCGACACCGACGAGTTCCACCGCCTCATGGGCGAGCAGAGGGCCCGCGCCAAGGCGGACGCCCGCGCCAAGAAGGGCGCCGCGGTGAGCACCGAGGTGTACCGCCAGCTCCGCGAGGCGGGCGAGACGCCGTTCCTGGGCTTCACCGAGCTGAGCATTCCGGCGCGGGTGCGTGGCATCGTCCGCGACGGGGCGCTGGTCGCCTCGGCCACGCCCGGCGATCTGGTGGAGGTCGTCCTCGCCGAGACGCCGTTCTACGCCGAGGCTGGCGGCCAGGACGCCGACGCCGGCATCCTGTCGGGTCCCGGGCTCGCGCTCGACGTCGTCGACGTGCAGCGCCCCGTGCCCGGCCTGGTCGTCCACAAGGCGCTCGTCACCGAGGGCGAGCTGACGACCGGCAGCGAGGTGCAGGCGCAGGTGGACGCCGCCGCGCGCTTCGGCGCCTGTCAGGCGCACACCGCCACCCACATCGTCAACGCCGGCCTGCGGCAAATGCTCGGCCAGGGCACCCACCAGGCCGGCTCGTACAACAAACCGGGCTACCTGCGCTTCGACTTCAACGCCGCCCAGGGCCTCTCGGCCGGCGCGCGCAGCGAGCTGGAGGGCATCGTGAACGCCGCGATCCGCGACGGCTTCGAGGTGACCGACCGCGAGATCCCGCTCTCCGAGGCGAAGGCGCTGGGGGCGCAGGCGATGTTCGGCGAGAAGTACGGCGAGGTCGTCCGCATGGTCGAGCTGGCCGGCCCGTGGTCCCGCGAGCTCTGCGGCGGCACCCACGTCGCCAACACCGCGCAGATCGGGCTCGTCAACCTCGTCGGCGAGGGGTCGGTGGGCTCAGGCATCCGCCGCGTCGAGGCGCTCGTCAGCACCGACGCGTTCGCGTCCTTTGCCGCCGAGCGCGCGCTGGTCGCCACCCTCTCGGACACGCTCAAGACCCAGCCCGACCAGCTCGCCGACCGCGTCGAGAAGCTGCTCGCCCAGCTCAAGTCGGCCGAGAAGACGATCGCCGACCTGCGGGCCAAGGAGCTGCTGGGCAGCGCCGAGGCGCTGGCCGCCTCGGCGACCGACGCCGGCCCTTACCGCCTCGTGGCCCGCGCGCTGCCGGGCGTGGGTGGCGGCGACCTGCGCACGCTGGCGCTCGACTTGCGGACGCGTCTGGGTTCCCAGCCCGGCGTGATCGCGCTCGTCGGCGGGGACGCCAAGCCCGTCGTCACGGTGGTCACCACCGAGGCCGCCCGCGCTCTCGGGGCGAAGGCGGGCGCGCTCGTCGGCGTGGCGGCCGCCGAGCTCGGCGGCCGCGGCGGCGGCAAGGACGACCTCGCCCAGGGCGGTGGCCCGGACGCCGCCGGCGCGCCGCGCGCGCTCGAGGCCGTCCGGGCGAGCCTCGCCGGGGCATGACGGACGCCCTCGGCGTCCGGCTGGCCCTCGACTGGGGTCTGGCGCGCATCGGCGTGGCGGCGTGCGACGCGCGCGGGACGCTGGCGTACCCCGTCGCCACGATCGCGAACGCGCGCGACGACGGGCACGTGCTGCGACGGCTGCGCGAGCTGGTGGCCGAGTACGAACCCGCCGGGCTGCTGCTCGGCCTGCCGCGCCATCTCAAGGGCACCGAGGGGGAGAACGCGGCCCTCGTGCGAGCGAAGGCGGCGTGGCTGGCGCGGCACTTCCCGGGGCTGGACATCCGTCTCATCGACGAACGCCTCAGCACCGTCTCGGCCGCCCAACAACTCCGCGAGGCCGGTCGCACGGCGCGCCAGCAGCGGGGTGTCATCGATCAGGCGGCCGCCGTGGCAATCTTGAACACGGCGCTGGACGCCGAACGCGCCACCGGACGCCGCGCCGGTGAACCCCTCAACGGAAGGACCGCTCCATGACGGAACGCCGACGCCGGGTCGAACCGGGGCGCCTGCGCGACCCCGAGACCGGCGAGTGGAACCGCCGGGAGGTCTGGCATTACGCGCGCGGCTGGGTCGCGGTCGCCGTGGCGCTGGCCGTCGTCTTCGGCGGCGTCTGGTTCGTCGGCAACCGGGCGTGGGATGCCTGGATGGAGTTCCGCACCGCCGAGGACTACGTGGGGGAGGGCGTCGACGACGTGCAGGTGCGCATCCCGAGCGGCTCGACGATCCGGCAGATCGGCGACCTGCTGCAGACCGCCGATGTGATCCGTTCGGCCGACACGTTCGTGCAGGTCGCCAACGCGCGGGCCGAGGATTCCGCGCGCATCCAGGCCGGGACGTTCGCGATGCGGACGCAGCTGCCCGCCGAGACGGCCTTCAACCGGCTGCTCGACCCGGCCTACGTGGTGCGCAACATGATCCAGTTCCGCGAGGGCCAGCGCCTCAGCGAGCAGGTGGCGCTGATGTCCGAGCACACGGGCATCCCGCAGGAGGACTTCAACGCCGTCCTGACAAGCCGCATCGGCGAGCTCGGTCTTCCCGATTGGGCGCCGGCCGACAACGCCGAGGGCTTCCTGTTCCCCGACACCTACGAGCTGCCCGAGACGGCGGACGCCCTCTCGGTCACCCGCCTGGCCACCACGCACTTCTCCACCGTGGCCAGTGAGCTCGACTTCGCGGCCCAGGCCGAAGCGTCCCCGGCCGGGAGCCCGTACGCGGCGCTCATCATGGCGAGCATCGTGGAGCGCGAGGCCAACCGGCAGGACGACCGCTACAAGGTCGCGCGCGTCTTCTACAACCGGCTGGCCCAGAACATGCCGCTGCAGTCCGATGCCACCGTGGCCTACGCCAACAACATCACCGGGCGCGTGTTCACGACGGACGCCGAGCGTGCACACGAGTCGCCGTACAACACCTACCTGCATGCGGGCCTGCCGCCGGGCCCGGTCACGTCGCCGTCCCGCAACGCACTGGACGCCGCACTCCACCCCGCCGAGGGGGACTGGCTCTTCTTCGTCGTCGTCAACCTCGACACGGGCGAGACGGAGTTCAACAGCACTTTGGAGGGGCACAACGCGTCGGTGGACAGGCTGCAGGAGTGGTGCCGCACCCAGGCGCCGGGCCGCTGCCGCTGAGCGCCCTGCGGGTTGCGGCCGCGGGCCGTGGCCACGCCGCGCGCCCCGCAGCGCGCGTGAGAGACTGGACATCATGCTGCGTTACCTGACCGCCGGGGAATCCCACGGCCGTGCGCTGGTCGCGACGATCGAGGGGATCCCCGCCCACGTCCGCGTCACCACCGACGACATCGCCGAGGCGCTGGCGCGGCGCCGGCTCGGTGTCGGGCGCGGTGCCCGCATGAAGTTCGAGGCCGACGAGGTGACGCTGCTGGCCGGCGTCCGCCACGGCGAGACGCTCGGCTCGCCGATCGCGATCATGGTCGGCAACACCGAGTGGCCGAAGTGGGAGACGGTCATGGCGCCCGACCCGGTGGACGCCGACGTGCTGGCCGCGCAGGCCCGCAACGCCGCCCTGACCCGGCCGCGTCCGGGCCACGCCGACCTGGCGGGCATGCAGAAGTACGACTGGGACGAGGCCCGCCCGATCCTGGAGCGGGCGTCGGCCCGAGAGACCGCGGCTCGGGTCGCGTTGGGCCGGGTGGCGAGCAACTTCCTCGAGGCTGCGTACGGCGTCACGCTCGTCAGTCATGTCGTCGAAATCGGGCCCATCGCGTCCACCGGCGAGCACCTGCCCACCGCGGACGACCGCGACGCGATCGACGCCGACCCCGTCCGGTGTTTCGACGCCGCCAGTTCGGCACGCATGCTGGCCGAGATCGACGCCGCCAAGGCCGAGGGCGACACGATCGGTGGCGTCGTCGAGGTCGTCGTCCACGGCGTCCCGGCCGGCATCGGCTCGCACTCCTCCGGCGACCGGCGGCTGGACGCCCGGCTGGCGGGTGCGCTCATGGGCATCCAGGCCATCAAGGGCGTCGAGGTCGGCGACGGCTTCGAGCTCGCGCGCACGCGGGGCAGCCTGGCCCACGACGAGATGGCGGCCACCGACGGCCGGATCCGTCGCCTGTCGCACCGCTCGGGGGGCACCGAGGGCGGCATGAGCACCGGCGAGGTGCTGCGCGTTCGGGCCGCGATGAAGCCGATCGCGACGGTGCCCCGCGCCCTGCGGACGGTGGACCTCGCCACGGGCGAGGCCGCCCAGGCGCACCACCAGCGCTCCGACGTGTGCGCCGTGCCCGCCGCCGGCGTCGTCGCCGAGGCCATGGTGGCGCTCGTGCTCGCGGAGCTGTGCCTGGAGAAGTTCGGCGGGGACTCCCTCGCCGAGACCGCGCGCAACCACGCCGCCTACCTCGCGCGCCTGGCCGAGCGGGGTCTGGGGTGACGACGGTCGCGCTCATCGGCGCCCCCGGATCGGGCAAGAGCACGGTGGGCCCCTTGGTCGCGGAGCGCCTCGGCGTCGGCTTCGTCGACGTCGACACGTGGCTGGAGCAGCGCGAGGGGCGTCGCGTCGCGGAGATCTTCGCCACCGACGGTGAGGCTGCGTTCCGCGCCTTGGAGCGCGACGCGACGCTGGCTCTGCTGCGGGAGCCCGGGGTCGTGAGCCTCGGCGGTGGTGCCCCGCTGACGGAGGCGGTGGCCCGGGCGCTGGCGTCCGCGGTCGTCGTGTGGCTGCAGGTGGACGCCCGCCACGCGCTGCCGCGCATCGGCGTGGACGACACCAGCGTGATCCGCGCCCCGGTCGGGCTGCGCGGTCGGCTGATCAAGCTGCTGGCGGAGCGGACCCCGGTCTACCGCAGGCTGGCGACCCACACGGTCGACACCTCCGGACGCGAGCCGGACGCCCTCGCCGACGAGATCGTCGGCCTGCTCGGGTGGGCGCAATGACGAGCGTCGCCGTGACCGCGGAACGGCCCTACGCGGTGCACGTCGGCCGCGGCGTGGCGTCCGGGCTGGCCTCGGCCGTCTCGGGCTGCGCGCGCGTGGCGATCCTACACCCGGCGCCGCTGCGCGCGCGGGCGACCGGCCTGGCGGCCGGGCTGGACGCCGCGGTGACCCTCATCGAGTTGCCCGACGGAGAACGGGCCAAGCGCTCCGCCGTCCTCGACGAGGCGTGGCAACGGCTGGCGAAGGCCGGATTCACCCGCTCGGACGCCGTCGTCGGCCTCGGCGGGGGAGCGACCACCGACCTGGCCGGCTTCGTGGCCGCGAGCTGGCTGCGCGGTGTCCGGTACGTGTCGGTGCCCACGACGTTGCTGGCGATGGTGGACGCCGCCGTCGGCGGCAAGACCGGCATCAACCTGCCCCAGGGCAAGAACCTCGTCGGCGCCTTCTGGGAGCCCGCGGCGGTGTTCTGCGATCTTGAGTTCCTCACCACACTGCCGACCGACGACCTGCGCGGCGGCCTGGCCGAGATGATCAAGCACGGTTTCATCGCCGATGAGCCCACCCTGGCGCTCTTCGAGGCCGACCCCGCGGCGATGCTCGATCCGCGCTCCGACGCGCTGGCAGAGGCGGTGACGCGCTCGATCGAGGTGAAGGCGCGGGTGGTCAGCGGCGACCTGCGCGAGGCCACGTCGTCCGGCACATCGGTCGGGCGCGAGCTGCTCAACTACGGCCACACCCTCGGCCACGCCATCGAGCGGCGGGAGGAGTACCGCTGGCGGCACGGGTACGCGGTGAGCGTGGGCGTCCGCTACGCGGCCCTGCTGTCGCGCAACCTGGGGCACGCGGACGCGGCGTTCGTCGCGCGGCACACCGACATCCTCGCCTCGGTCGGCCTGCCGCTGACCTACACGCCGGATGCCTTCGGCGATCTGCGCGCCACGATGAACTTGGACAAGAAGACCCGCGGCGCGGCGCTGCGGTTCGTGCTGCTGGACGCCGTGGCGTCGCCGTTCGTGGCCGAGGCGCCGGGCGAGGACGTCCTCGCCGCAACCTACGCCGAACTGGTGGCCTGATGTACACCCCGCGGCACTTCGAGCTGGCCGACGACCGCGTCCGTGCGCTGCTCGCGTCCGCGGAGACCGCCCAGTTGGTGACCGCCCACGAGACCGGCCCGGTCGCCACCTTGCTGCCGCTGACGTACCGTCCGGACGCCGACGGGTACGGTTCGCTGATCTTCCACGTGACCCGGGTGAACCCCGTCTGGCGGGACACCGGGCTGGGGGAGTCGCTGGCGATCCTGTCCGGACCCGACGGGTACATCCACCCCGACTGGTATCCCTCCAACGCGGCGTCGCCGGGGGTGCCGACCTGGAACTACGTGACCGTGCACGCCTACGGGCGCCTGGTGGTTCACGATGACGCCGCCTGGCTGGCGACCGCGGTGGACGAGATGTCGGAGCGGTTCGGCTACGACGCCGGACGCGTCGCGCCGGACGCGCGGCAGCGGATGCTCCGGGCCATCGTGGGGCTGGAACTGCCGATCACCCGCATCGAGGCGAAGGCAAAGCTGAACCAGAACCGGACGCCCGAGGACATCGCCGGCGCCATCGCCGGGCTGCGCGAGGTGGGCGACGACGCGCTCGCCGACGCCATGACCCGGATCAGCGTGCCGCACGCCCAGGAGCGCGCTGCCCTGCTCGCCGGCATCCGCGGGCGTCGGCTCGGGAATGTGGGGCCCTGACCCATGCTGATGCTGCGCTGTCCCCGATGCCGTTGTGTCGCGGATCTCGACGCCCTGACCTGCACCGCATGCGACCTGGCCCTCGGCTTCCACCCGCCGACGCTGACGATGATGCAGTCGCCCCCCGACGGCGTGCGGCTGGGGGAGCAGCGCTGGCGTCCGTGCGCCAACCGCGAGCGGCTGGACTGCAACTGGCTGTCGGGATCGGACGTGGAGACGGAGGAGTGCTTCGCGTGCGACGTGGTCCGGCGCCGTCCCGACGCCGACGAGGAGTCGGCGTGGCGGAAGCTCGCCGAGGCGTCCATCCCGAAGCGCCGCCTGCTGACGCAACTGGCCGTGCTCGGGCTGCCGGTCGCCACGTTCCGCGACGAGGCCGGAGGGCTGGCGTTCGACCTGATCTCGTCGCGCTCCAGCGGCGAGGACGTGACCATCGGGCACGCGTCCGGCGTCATCACGATCGACCTGGTGGAGAGCCTCGACGAGGTGCGGGAGCAGAACCGCATCCGGCTCGGGGAGCCGTACCGCACGATGCTCGGCCACTTCCGTCACGAGGCGGGCCACTACTACCAGTGGAAACTTGTCGAGCAGACGGCGCGCATCGACGCGTGTCGCGAGCTGTTCGGCGACGAGCGCGCCTCCTACGCCGACGCGCTCGATCGGCACTACGAGGAGGGCGCGCCGCAGGGCTGGGAGGAAGCCCACATCTCGGAGTACGCCACCATGCATCCGTGGGAGGACTTCGCCGAGACGTTCGCCCACTACCTGCACATCACCGACACGCTCACGACCGTGGCGCTCGGCGGGGTCGTGCTCAAGGCGGAGCGCTCCGACGGCGTGCTGGAGCGCGACGTGCTGCCGCGTGCAACGTACGTCGACGCGCGCATCGAGGACGTGCTGGACGACTGGCACTGGCTGTCGCTGTTGCTCAACCGCGCCAGCCGGGCGATGGGCCGTAGCCACCTGTACCCGTTCACCATCGCCGAGCCGGTCGTGGCCAAGCTCGCGTTCGTCCACGAGGTCCTCACCGCGGTCGGCCGCGACACGCCGCGTCCGATCCTGCGCTGAGCCGATGCCGACGGGGGTGCGGTTTCGTCGCGGCCCGGAGTTGCGTGAGCGACTCCACGGTGGTGTGCGGCCGGTCGAGGTCCCCCCTCCAGCAGCAGCGGCAACCACAGCGGCAGCATCACCACGAAGTACTTCCCGCACGGGCAGCCCATCAGCGCCCAGACCCTCTCCAGCAGCAGGCAAGCGTCGTCGCTGTAGACCTTCGCCCGCAACTGGCGCCGATCGACCTGCTCGGACGCAAGGGGGCAGCCGAGGCCCGGTCAGCGTCCGAACGGGCGGTTGAGCGGCCCATCCCGGTCGTGGCCATCACCGGCTCCAGGATCCGGCCCTTGTCGGTCTTCGACCCCTTCCGACACGCGTCCTGGAGCTTGTTCGTGACTAGATGAGGCACCAGCCAACCCCTCGCAAGCAAAGAACCTGAGGCACGTCGGTGCCTTGACAGATGCGTGGCCCGGGCGCACTCTGGAGCATGCACCGACTCGATCTCCAACCCGATGGTGGCGCGAATTGGGACCGAAGGTTGAGCGTCCTTACGATGTTGCTCTTGGTGGCCGCGCTGCTGGTCTTGTTGGTCGGCTTGGTTGCACGATTCTCCGGTCCCGAGCTGGACGGTTCGGACGGTACCCCGGGCACGGCGGTTGCGGCGCGGCAGCCCTCCGTCAGCGGCTACCAATACAGGGTGTCCTCAGAACGGTATCTGGTACGCGGCGAAGATGGCTCGTTGGAAGTCCAAGAACGTCGCCGGGAATCTTGGACCGCGCCCGACGGTTGGGCATGGGCCCGTCAGACAGGCATTGACCCGGGGCGATTCATATTTCCACCGAGCGTTGATTGGCAGGCCGTCCGTGAATCGGACCCTACCCAAGCGGGGGTGGCACGCGCCCTGGAGGAAGCGCTTGGGTCGTTGTCGGGACAGGATAGGCCCAAAGCAGAAATGAACTTCGTTCATGACATGTTGGCAACGCAAAGCCTGCCCGAGTCCTGCCTCCCGCTGGAGTATCGGCGCGCGATAACGATGGCCCTGGCGCGGCATCCGGGTGTGGTGGTGAGAGAGAACGCCCGCGACCCGATCGGCCGCCTCGATGCAACCGAAGTGAGGTTGACGACTCCCGAGTTCACCATCTCGATCTTCCTCGACAGTGACCTTGAGTATCTGAGCTACGCTGGCAGTGCCAATTCTGGCGAAAGGGGACTGAGGGTGGTGACCGACCGGCGACACGTCGATCGAATCCCGGACGAGCTACTCGTTCAATTGGGTGGGGATCGGGTGGAGAAGGTGATCTTCGACTGAGAACTCGGCGGCGACCTGCTGGCGATGTAACTATAGGAGGATGATAATGAAAAGGGTCTCGCGCGCATCCCTGGCGGCCGCATTGCTGATCGCGTTGGTGTCAGCGGTAGCCTTTCCTGGATCGGCGCAAGCGGCTTCAAACTGCTTTAATTCGGGCGCCCTGGCGTGCTATTACGAACACACCAATTTCGGCGGAGCTCGCGGCACTATTCCTGACGCAGACTTCAGCGGTCGTTGCTACCTGAATGTGTTCTCCATCTCGGGGATATCTTCCTTGGCAAATAATAGCATCAACAGTCAGACTTGGTTCAGAAACGCCGACTACAGTGGCCCCTCTGTGACGGTGGGCCGGCAAGCCGAAAAGTCAAGTCTGGGTGCGTTGAACGACAACGTCAGAAGTTGGGTCGGATCTTGTTACGCCGGAACCCGGCTTGTAGCGGGGGCTGGCGGCTCGGTCCCTTCGGCGCGCCCTTGACGTGATGGATTGCCCTTGCGCGGGAACTGCACGTGGCCGCTCGGCCCCGTAGGTTCAGCATGGCAAAGCTCGGCGGTGAGCGTGCCGTGGTTCCCCACGTCACGGGGCGAGGCCTCCGGCCCTCAGCTCGGTGAGAGCGGTCCCGGGGAACCACACCGGGTCCATGGGGTGCGGTTTCGTCGCGGACGGGCCGCCCCGGTAGGATGGTCGGTCGAACCCCATGATCCTTGAAAGGGACGCCGCATGGCCACGATCTCCACCAACGACCTGAAGAACGGCACCGTTCTCGACCTCGACGGCCAGCTGTGGCAGGTCACCTGGTTCCAGCACCACAAGCCGGGCAAGGGCAACACGGTCGTCCGCAGCAAGCTCAAGCACGTGCTGACCGGCAAGGTCGTCGATCGCACGTTCAACTCCGACACCAAGGTCGAGAGCGCCAACGTCGACAAGCGCGAGATGCAGTACCTCTACCACGATGGGCACGCCTTCGTGTTCATGGACACGTCGACGTACGACCAGCTCCAAATTCCGGACGAGGTCGTCGGTGACGCCAAGGACTACATGCTGGAGAACCAGATGGCGACCGTCGCGACCCACGAGGGCAACCCGCTGTACATCGACCTGCCGGCCTCGGTCGAGCTCGAGATCACCTACACCGAGCCCGGCCTGCAGGGCGACCGCAGCTCCGCGGGGACGAAGCCGGCGACGCTGGAGACGGGCAAGCAGATCCAGGTGCCGCTGTTCATGGAGCAGGGGACGCGCGTCAAGGTCGACACCCGCGACGGCAGCTACCTCGGCCGGGTCAGCGGGTGACCGCGAACCGCCAAAACAGCACCCGGACCAAGGCCCGCAAGCACGCCCTCGACATCCTCTTCGAGGCAGACCTGCGCGGGGCGGACCCGCGGGAGACCCTCGCCGACCAGATCGCGGCCGGCGAGCGGTCGGTGCGGCCGTTCACGATCCAGCTCGTCCAGGGCGTCACCGATCACGGTGAGCAACTGGACGCCGCCCTGCGCGCGGCGTTGGGCGAGCAGTGGAGCTTGGAGCGCATGCCGATCGTGGACCGGACGCTGGCACGGCTGGCGGTCTTCGAGCTGGCGCACACCGACACCCCCCTGGCCGTGGTGGCCAACGCGGCCGTCGACC
>JAKDIK010000200.1 GCA_030450535.1 Propionibacteriaceae bacterium | reverse complement strand
GAATCACGAGCGGAACCGCGCCGTCGTCGGCCTGTTCGGCGGCCAGATCCTCCAGCCAGCCCGCGAGGAAGCCGGCCGCGTCGTGCAGGATCAGCGCCGCCGGGCTGAAGACCTGGATGTCGCCGGTCCACCCCAGCCGCTCGTCGCGCTGGGGGCAGTCGGTGGGAACGTCGACGAAGTTCCCGCGCATGCCCCACACCACGTTGGAGTGCAGCTGGTTGAGCAGTTCGTCGGAGCTGTCGAACCAGCCGGTCCTTGTCAGTGCCGAGCCGAGGACGATTGCGGAGATGTCGGCGGCGTCCAAGTCGTCGACGCCCGTGACCTCTGCGTAGCGGAAGCCGAAGAAGGTGAAGTGTGGCGCCAGGACGGTCTCCTCGGGCCCGTCGAGGGTATAGGACGCCGTGGCCTTCGCATTGCGCAGCGGACGCGTCCCGAGCTCGTCGTTCTCCAGCACCTCGGCGTGCCGGATCGTGACGACGTGGCCCGAGGCCAGCCCCCGCACCGTCAGGGCCGTGACGCCGACGAGGTTCTGACCGAAGTCGACCAGCAGCTTGCCGGACGGGCTGCGCCAGACGCGCTGGGCGGCGAGCGTCTCCAGCGGACGCACGGCCGGACCCACGGCCGCGACGAGCTTGTCCAGGGACTCCTCGACGACCTCGACCGGGTGCTCACCGTCGGCGACCAACGGCCGGCGCAGGTCCTGGCTCTCGCCGCCGTAGAGGTCGTTGGCGACGATGTGGGTCTCGTGGGCTCCCCAGGTGTCGTCCGTGATGAGGTTGTGCTCCGCGCCGTCGGAATCCACGACCTCCAGCCGGGCGAGCGCGGCGAGGCGATCGCCGTACTGGTGGCTGAGATTCCAGGTCAGCGGGCTGCGCCACCACCCGTTGCCGAGGAGGATCTCGACGGAGTTCTCCCCCGGCGTGAGCAGGTCGGTGACGTCGTAGGAGTACGCGCGCAGACGGTGGGCGTAGGCCGTCCAGCCGGGACCGAACCAGTCCGTGCCGACCCGCTCGCCGTTGATGCGCACCTCGTACCAGCCGTGGGCGCTCACGTGCAGGCGGGCCGTCCGGACGCCCGCGGGCAGTTCCACCGACGCCGCGACCGCCGGGGCCGGATCGTCGAAGGCGCCGACGTCGACGGGACTGATGAACGCGGCGTCGCCCCAGTCCGCCCCGGACAGCAGGCCGGCCTCGACCACGGCCGGCTCGGACCAGCCACTCCAGTCGTCCTCGCCGCGGACGCGGACGCGCACCTCGGCGCGCTCCCGGGACGCCAGCGGCGCCCCCGGCCAGGCGACGAGCACCTGCTCATCGCCGGTCAGCGTGACGGTCTCGGTGGACGCCTCACCGGCCCACGGCGTCCGGGTCACCTCGAGCTGCGCGCTCGCCTGGACGAAGCCGTCCGGGGCGTCCGCAGTGGTCCAGGTCAGGCGAGGGGTCGGCGTTCCCAGGGCGAGCGCGGGTTCGCCGGGGAGGCGGTGCTCGAAGGTGAGGGTCGTGCACTTCATCGGGATGCTCCTGCTGGTTGGGTGGGCGGCGAACGGTGGTGGTGGTCGGGGCGTGCTCAGGCGTCGGTCAGGCGGGCGGCGATCCGGTCGAGGGTCGCGTGCGTGAGCGGGGAGCCGATCGCGTTGAGGTGACCGTGGGGCACGCCGGCGGCGGTGACCATCGTGACGTCGACGCCGGCGTCCGCGAGCTGCCGTCCGAACATCTCCCCGGAGGCGCGCAGGTCGTCGAACTCGCAGTTCTCGAGGTAGGTGCGCGGGTAGCCGGCGAGGCTTTCGGCGTGGCCGGGGAAGGCCAGCGGCGTGATGTGCGTGGCGACGGGTCCGCCGAGAAAGTTCTCATTGATGAAATCGGACTGGTTGGTGAACGTGAGCACGCGCGGCGACTTGGCCAGGCAGGCGGCCAATTCCTCACTGGGGGTCGGGAGCGGGGCATGCACGACGGGGTAGATCAGCAATGCCTGCGACAGCCCGGGGCCCTCGGTGACACTGCGGAGCGCCACGGAAGCCGACAGGTTGCCCCCGGCCGACGTGCCGCCGACCGCGAGGCGGTCGGGGTCGATGCCGAGTTCGGCGGCGTGCTCGTGCGTCCAGGTGAAGGCGGCCCAGCAGTCGTCGTGGGGCACGGGATGGTGGACGCCGTCGTGACACAGCCGGTAGTCCACCGAGACCACCACGCCGCGCGTCCGCGTGACGAGGCCGCGCGAGGCCAGATCGGCCTCCGGCATGTCGAGGTCGCCGCCGACGAAGGCGCCGCCGTGGATCCAGACGACGCCGATCCCGGACGCCTCGCCGCTGGCCGGACGATAGATGCGGACGGGGATCGGGCCGTGGGGGCCGTCGAGCGTCCGGTCCTCGGCGACGGCATCGGTCGGCTCGGGTTCGCCGAACGGCGCGTTCCACGCCAGCAGGCCGGCGGGTGGGTTCGTCCATTCGATGGGCGGCTCGATGCCCTCGATGTGGTGCAGGCGCTCGGCGTAGATGGGGGCCCACTCACCGGTGGGCGTCGTCGTGGGATCGGTCATCGTTCCTCCTGAGGGTCGGGAAGTTGGCCGCGCAGTAGTCGCTGCGCGAGACGGTCGAGGCTGGCGTGGGTGAGCGGGGAGCCGATGGCGTTCAGGTGACCGTGCGGGACGCCGGCGGCCGTGACGAGCTCGACGTCCACGCCGGCGTCCGTCAGCCTCCGGGCGAAGTCCTCACCCGAGGAGCGCAGGTCGTCGGACCGCCGGTCCATGCCATTCTCCTTCGAATGTGTCCATGAATCGATTCAGGAAGAATGTAGTCGACGCGCCGGGCCTCCGTCAAGGGGGCGACGATTCACTTCGCTCCTCTCACCCAGCTGTGCTCCCCCTGCAGGAGGAGCACAGCTGGGTCAGAGGAGGGAAGTGCCGAGCCAGAGGAGCACAGCTGCGCCAGAGGAGCACAGCTGCGCCAGAGGAGCGAAGTGCGCCCCCGAGCGGCAGAATGGCCAGCCCGACTCAGCCCCGGCGCACGTGCGTGACGTCGCCGGCCACAAAGGCCCGCTCGCCCAACTCGGTGGTCACCACGAGACCGCCCGAGGCGTCCACCCCCGTGGCCGTGCCGACCACGCGCTCGTCTCCGATCTGGACGACGACGTCCTCGCCGATCGTCGTGCACCGTTGCCGGTAGGACGCCCGCAGGTCGGCGCCGGCGTCCCAGCGGGTGTACCACGTCTCCAGCGCCTGCAGGACGGCCGCCAGGACCGCGGACGGCGCCGCGTCGGAGCCCTCCAGTCGCAGCGAGGTGGCGGTCGGCACGGGCAGCTGGTCGGCCCTCAGGTCGGTGTTGAGGCCAAATCCGAGGACGGCCCGCGCGCCGGCGTCCGTCGGGACCGACTCGCACAGGATCCCGCACAGCTTGCGGTCGTGGATCAGCACGTCGTTGGGCCACTTCAGCCCCACCTGGACGCCGGTCGCGGCGCGGACGCCGTCCACCACGGCCATGCCGACCAGCAGGGACAGCCAGCCCCACTCCGCCATGGACCGGCGGGGGGCAACCAGCACCGAGCACGCCACCGACGTGCCGGGCGGCGCCTCCCAGGTGCGGGCCAGGCGGCCGCGTCCCGCGCTTTGGTGGTCCGCCAGCAGCACCCGGCCGGGCTCGTCACCGGCGCGGGCGGCGTCCGCGAGATCGGCGTTGGTCGAACCCGTGGAGGCGACCACCTCGATGTCTCGCCAGAGCCCGCCGCGGCAGGCCAGACGGAGGGCTTCGACGTCCAGTTGAGCATTCACGTCGCCGAGCCTACGAGCACCCGGGCAGCCGGGCTAACGTCGGGCCATGGAGTACGACATCCACACCACTGCTGGCAAACTCGCCGATCTCGACGCCCGCATCGAGGCGGCCGTCAACGCGGCCGGGCCGGAGGCGGTGGCCAAGCAGCACGCCCGCGGCAAGATGACGGCCCGGGAGCGCGTCGCGGCGCTCCTCGACGAGGGCACCTTTGCGGAGTTCGACGAGTTCTCCCGGCACCGCTCGGTGGCCTTCGGGCTGCAGAAGAAGCGGCCCTACACCGACGGCGTCATCACCGGGGTGGGGGCGATTCACGGGCGTCCGGTGTGCGTGTACTCCCAGGACGTGGCCCTCTTCGGAGGCGCACTCGGCCAAGTGTACGGCGAGAAGATCGTCAAGATCATCGACTTCGCGACCAAGACCGGCTGCCCCCTCATCGGCCTCATCGAGGGTGGCGGCGCGCGCATTCAAGAAGGCGTGGTCAGTCTCGGCCTCTACGGCGACATCTTCCGGCGCAACACGCTGGCGTCGGGGGTCATCCCGCAGATCTCGATCATCATGGGCGCGGCGGCCGGCGGACACGTCTACTCCCCCGCCCTGACCGACTTCGTCATCATGGTCGACCAGACCTCCCAGATGTTCATCACCGGCCCCGCGGTCATCAAGACGGTGACGGGTGAGGACGTCAGCCTCGAGGAGCTGGGCGGCGGACGCACCCACAACAGCAAGTCGGGCAACGCCCACTACCTGGCCACCGACGAGAACGACGCGCTGGAGTACGTCCGCGATCTCATCACCTACCTGCCGCAGAACAATCTCGAGGAGCCGCCGGTCTATGACGAGACCGAGGCCGACCTCACGATCACCGACCACGACCGCGAGCTCGACCGGCTCATCCCCGACTCGGCCAATCAGCCCTACGACATCCGCACCGTCATCACGACCGTTCTGGACGACGGCGAGTTCTGCGAGGTTCAGGAACTCTTCGCCGGCAACATCGTGTGCGGCTTCGGGCGCATCGAGGGGCGCGTGGTGGGCGTGGTCGCGAACCAGCCCCTGGTGCTCGGCGGCTGCCTCGACATCGACGCCTCCGAGAAGGCGGCCCGCTTCGTCCGCACCTGCGACTGCTTCAACATCGGCGTCCTGACGTTCGTGGACGTCCCCGGGTTCCTGCCCGGCGTCCAGCAGGAGCACACGGGCATCATCCGCCGCGGCGCGAAGCTGATTTTCGCCTACGCCGAGGCCACGGTGCCGCTCGTCACCGTCATCACCCGCAAGGCGTACGGCGGGGCGTACGACGTCATGGCGTCGAAGCACCTCGGCGCCGACGTGAACCTCGCGTGGCCGACCGCGCAGATCGCCGTGATGGGGGCCGAGGGTGCCGTCGAGATCCTGTACCGCCGTGAGCTGGCCGACAGCGAGGATCCGGCGAAGCGCCGCGCCGAACTCATCGCCGAGTACAACGACGAGCTCGCGAACCCCTACGTGGCGGCCGAGCGTGGCTACATCGACCAGGTCATCCACCCCCATGCCACCCGCGAGACCATCGCGCGCGTCATGCGGCTGCTGCGCACCAAGCGCGAGTCGCTGCCACCCAAGAAGCACGGGAACATCCCGCTGTGAACGCGGACGCGATCGGCGTGGGC
>JAKDIK010000418.1 GCA_030450535.1 Propionibacteriaceae bacterium | reverse complement strand
CGCGGCGTGGGCTCGGCGCGTTGCCCTCCAGCGCTGGGCCCTCCTCGGCCACGGTCACGGTCCCTCCCACAGGTCGCGGTCGCGCAGGACGGTCCTGAGCTCACCGAGGTCGTCCGATACCAGCCCATCCACGCCGCAGTCGATGAGGCGCTCCATCGTCGGACGGTCGTTGATCGTCCAGACGTGCACGACCGCGCCCCGCCGGTGTGCGGTCTCGATCAGGCCGGCGGACGCGATCGGCAGCCCGTAGTGCCGCTGCGGGATCTGGAACGCCTGTCCCCGCAGCGGCCAGAGCCGGCGGATCCCGGGCAGCAGCGCGAAGACGGCCACCTCGACCGGGGACGCCGCCGTCGCCACGCGGCCGGACGTCAGACGCCGGAACCGGCCGATGCGGCGTCCGGAGAAGCTCCCGACGCACACCCGGTCGTGCGCGGCGTGCCGGTCGAGGGCGTCCACGAGCGGCTCCACCGCGCCGTCGGCCTTGAGGTCGATGTTGAACCGCGCGTCGGGCAGACCGGCGAGGAGGTCGTCGAGCCGGGGGATGGGCTCGGTGCCCCCGATCCGCGCCTGCGCGACCTCGGCCCACGGCAGGTCGGCGAGCGCGCCGCTGGCGTCCGTCACGCGATCCAGCACCTCGTCGTGAAAGGCGACGAGGACGCCGTCGGAGGTCACGTGGACGTCCGTCTCGAGGTAGCGGAACCCGTACTCCCAGGCGGCGAGAAACCCGCGCATGCTGTTCTCGACCTCGGCGGGGGCATCGTCGGTGGTGCCGCCGCGGTGCGCGAGCGCGAGGAAGCCCGCGTCGAAGTACGCATAATCCAGCGCCGGCCGCCCCATGCGGGTCAGCATAGGCATCGCGGGGGGCCCCATGGTGAACCGGCTGGGCGCGCCCCCCGCCGCGGGTGCACAATGGCCCCTCGTGACCACGATTCTCTCCATCCAGTCCAGCGTCGCCTACGGACACGTCGGCAACAGCGCCGCCACCTTCCCCTTGATGCGCCTGGGATGCGAGGTCTGGCCGGTGCTCACCGTCCACTTCTCGAACAACACCTCCTACCCGGGCAAGAAGGGACCGCTGCTTCGGCCCGAGGATGTGCACGACGTCGTGGAGGGCATCGATGATCTGGGGGTGCTCGACCGCGTGGACGCCGTGCTCACCGGCTACCAGGGCGCGCCGTCCATGGGTGCCGAGATCCTGCGCGTCGTCGAGCTCGTGAAGCAGCGCAACCCCCGCGCCCTCTACTGCTGCGACCCGGTAATGGGCGATGTGGGCCGGGGCATGTACGTGCTGCCCGGCATCCCCGAGTTCGTGCGCGACCACGTGGTGGGCGCCGCTGACGTGCTCACCCCGAACCAGTTCGAGCTGAACTTCCTCACCGGTCGCGAGACGGCCACCCTGCCGGAGGTGCTCGACGCCACGGACGCCCTGCGCGCGGCCGGCCCGGACGTCGTGCTCGTGACGTCGGTGGTGGTCGAGGGCGCCCGGCCCGACACGGTGATGATGGTGGCCGTGAACGGCGAGGGAGCCTGGGGCGTCACGACGCCGCTGCTCGAGCGCACCTTCACCGGCTCGGGCGACCTCACCGCCGCGATGTTCCTCGCCGCGCTGCTGGAGACCGGTTCGGTCGCGGACGCCGTGGGCCGCACGGCGTCCATCGTCTACTCGGTGGTGGAACGCACGACCCCGCTCGACCAGCGCGAGCACGCACTCGTGGCGGCGCAGGCCCACCATGTC
>JAKDIK010000417.1 GCA_030450535.1 Propionibacteriaceae bacterium | reverse complement strand
GTCAAGAACCGCAAGCAGGCTCGCAGCCGCTACGGCGCGAAGAAGGAGAAGTAATGCCTCGCAAGGGTCCGGCCCCGAAGCGGCCGATCGTCGTCGACCCGGTCTACGGCTCGCCGCTGGTCTCCCAGCTCGTGAGCAAGATCCTGCTCGACGGCAAGAAGACCACCGCCCAGAACATCGTGTACGGCGCCCTGGAGGGCACGCGCACCAAGTCGGGCATCGACCCCGTCCAGACCCTGAAGAAGGCGCTGGACAACATCCGGCCCGCCGTCGAGGTCAAGAGCCGCCGTGTCGGTGGCGCGACCTACCAGGTGCCCATCGAGGTCAAGCCCGGCCGCGCGACCACGCTGGCCATGCGCTGGCTCGTCGGCTACTCCCGGCAGCGCCGCGAGAAGACCATGACCGAGCGCCTCATGAACGAACTGCTCGATGCGAGCAACGGCCTCGGCGCGAGCGTGAAGAAGCGCGAGGACACCCACAAGATGGCCGAGGCGAACCGCGCCTTCGCCCACTACCGCTGGTGATCTGACCCCGGGGCTCTCCCTCGCACGTCCGCGTGCACTGAGGGGGGGCCTCAGGCCTGTCCGCCGTCGAGCTCATCAACCAAGAGGGGAACCACATCCGTGGCCATTGACATCACGACCAACCTGGCCAAGGTCCGCAACATCGGCATCATGGCCCACATCGACGCGGGCAAGACCACCACGACCGAGCGCATCCTGTTCTACACCGGCATCAACTACAAGATCGGTGAAGTGCACGAGGGCGCGGCGACGATGGACTGGATGGAGCAGGAGCAGGAGCGCGGCATCACGATCACGTCCGCCGCGACGACCTGTTTCTGGCACGACTACCAGATCAACATCATCGACACCCCGGGTCACGTCGACTTCACCGTCGAGGTGGAGCGTTCGCTCCGCGTCCTCGACGGCGCTGTCGCCGTCTTCGACGGAGTGGCCGGCGTCGAGCCCCAGAGCCAGACCGTGTGGCGTCAGGCCACGCGCTACGGCGTCCCGCGCATCTGCTACGTCAACAAGCTCGACCGCACCGGCGCGTCCTTCGACTTCGTCGTCAAGACGATCAAGGAGCGCCTCAACGCGACGGTCGCCGTCCTGCAGTTGCCCATCGGCGCCGAGGCCAACTTCATCGGTGTCGTCGACCTGGTGGGTCAGCGCGCGCTCACGTGGCGCGGCGAGACCCAGATCGGCGAGGACTACACCGTCGAGGAGATCCCGGCCGCCATGGTGGACGCCGCTGAGGCTGCCCGCGAGGAGCTCATCCAGGTGCTCGCCGACAACGACGACGAGTTCGCCGAGGAGTGGCTGCTGGCCGAGGACTCCGGCGAGACGCTGAGCGTGGAATCGATCAAGGCGGCCATCCGCCGGTGCGTGCTCAGCAACGCCGTCACCGCCGTCGTCTGCGGCACGTCGTTCAAGAACAAGGGTGTGCAGCCGATGCTGGACGCCGTCATCGACTACCTGCCGTCCCCGCTGGACGTGCCGGCGATCGACGGTTTCAAGCCCGGCGACGAGTCCGTCCAACTGGAGCGCCACCCGGACAATGAGGAGCCGCTGAGCATCCTCGCGTTCAAGATCGCCGCCGACCCGCACCTGGGCCGCCTCACCTACGTCCGGGTCTACTCCGGCGTGTTGAAGGCGGGCCAGCAGGTCCTCAACGCCACCAAGGGCAAGAAGGAGCGGATCGGCAAGATCTACCAGATGCACGCCAACAAGCGT
>JAKDIK010000030.1 GCA_030450535.1 Propionibacteriaceae bacterium | reverse complement strand
CGACCCGCACCGAACCCAAACCGCGCGGCGGCCCGCCGACGATGCGGACGATGTCGCCCACCTCCGGCGGGAACCTCACGAGCCGCACGGCGGGATTGGCGTGCCGCGGGGAATAGCGCGGACCACCAGAAGGTTGATTGAATATGAAACGACTTGGGTTCCTCTCGTTCGGCCACTACGGACCGGTCCAGGGCTCGCGGACGCGGACGGCGTCCGACATGCTCCACCAGAGCGTCGATCTCGCCGTCGCTGCCGAGGAGGTCGGCGCCCACGGCGCGTTCGTGCGCGTGCACCACTTCGCGCGGCAGGCGGGAAACCCGTTCGCTGTGCTGGCGGCCATCGCCGCGCGTACGTCCACCCTCGAGATGGGCACCGGCGTCATCGACATGCGCTACGAGAATCCGCTCGCGCTCGCCGAGGTGGCGGCGTCGTTGGATCTGCTCTCCGACCAGCGGCTGCAGCTCGGCATCAGCCGGGGGTCCCCCGAGACGGTGGTCGAGGGCTACCGGTCGTTCGGCTACGAGCCCCAGCCCGGCGACGAGCGCGCGGCCGATCTGGCGCGACAGCACACCGACCGGTTCCTCGAGGCGGTGCGCGGGCGTCCGATGGCGATGTCCGACCCGCGCATGACCGGCATGAGCCGCCCGGTCGCACTGGAGCCCCGCTCGGAGACCCTGCCGCAGCGCATCTGGTGGGGGAGCGGCACCCGCGCCACCGCCCGCTGGGCCGCCGAGCAGGGGCTCAACCTCATGAGCTCGACGCTGCTCACCGAGGACACCGGCGTCCCGTTCGACCAGCTCCAGGCCGAGCAGTTGCGGGACTTCCGCGCCGAGTGGGCCCGTCACGACCGGGGCTGGACGCCGCGGGTCTCGGTGAGCCGCTCGGTGCTGCCGGTTTTCGACGACGAGACACGTCGCTACTTCGGGCTGGAGGCGCAGCGCGAGGGCGGCGACCAGGTGGGCGTCATCGACGGTTTCGTGTCCCGGTTCGGCAAGAGCTACGTCGGCGAGCCGGACGCGATCGCTGCCGACCTTGCCGCGGACGAGGCCGTCGCCGAGGCGGACACCCTGCTCGTGACCGTGCCGAATCAGCTCGGGGTGGATTTCAACGCTCGACTGCTGGAGGTCATCGTCCGTGAGATCCTGCCCGCGCTCCCGGATCGCGGCCACGACCTCGGCTGAGGGGCCGGCCTTCTCACAGCGCCAGACCAAGCGCGAGCGCCAGGACGCCGAGCGCGGGGATCACGCCTTGCTTGAGCGCGGCACCGCGCTTGTCGGGGCTGGAGAGCAGCAGTACCAGCGCGGCGGCGGCCATGGATCCGGCGCCTACGAAAACCAGGGTTGCGCCGACTGCCACGTGCCCGGCGGCGTACAGCGCGATGCCGAGGAACACCGAGAGCGCCAGGAAGAGGTTGTAGAAGCCCTGGTTGAAGGCCATCTCCTTGGTGGCCTCGGCCTGCGGCGCGGTCGTGCCGAACACGCCACGGGCACGCTCGGACGTCCACGCCAGCGACTCCAGATAGAAGATGAAGACGTGGATGGCCGCGGCAATGCCGGTCAGGACGAGTCCGACGACGATCATGTTTGTTCCTCAGTTGGGGCTTCAGGCGCGGGTCCGCGACGGTCCGGGCCAGCCTAGTGGGCTTCACCCGGGAGCATCCTGGGGACGAGGCCGCCGCGCCCCGATCGCCGGCGACAGCCGGGCGGGGGGCAGGATCAGGCGAGGGCTGCCTTGACACGCGCAGCGACGGCCGAACCGTCGGCCCGGCCCGCGGCCCGCGCGTTGACGGCCTTGATGACCTGACCCATCTGGCGCATGGTCGGCTTCTCACCCAGGGACGCCTCGGCCGCGGCGACCTCCTCGGCGACGAGGGCGTCCAGTTCGGCGTCCGACAGGGCGGCGGGCAGGTAGGCCCCGAGCAGCTCGGCCTCAGCGAGTTCCTTCTCGGCCAGCTCTGGACGCCCCCCGTCGGTGTAGGCCTGCGCGGAGTCGCGCCGCGTCCGAACCTCACGCTGGAGGACCTTCACCTCGTCGTCGTCGCTCAGCTCGCGCGCCTCCTTGCCCGCGACCTTCTCGTTCTTGAGCGCTGCGATCGCCATGCGCAGCGTGGTCGTGCGGCTGGAGTCACGCGCCTTGAGGGCGACGATCATGTCGGTGTGCAACCTGTCTTCGAGCGTTCCCATGGGGCTTCCTTTCCTCGGCGACGATTCTTCCACACGCTCCACTCCGCCCCGGCAGACCCGGGCGCTCCGGCGTGACCCCGGGCGGGGGCGCCACGTCGCTGGTCGTCGTGCGACTCAGGTAGTCCAACGTCACTCCGCGGGCGCCCCAACACCAGCGAAGTGACGTTCGACCAGCTGGGTCGAGTTTCGACCAGCGGAGTGGGAGCGATCCCACCCGACCGCCAGTCGTGCACACCCCGACCGCCAGTCGTGCACACCCCGAACGAACCCGTCGTCGGCCTCCCGTAGAGTCGCACGCATGGGTGCACGCATGTTCACGGCGGTGATTCCGCCGATCGAGGTCGTCGAGGAGCTGGACGCGTTCTGCCAACCCCGTCGCGAGGCCGGCCCGCTGCGCTGGACGCCGGCGGCGTCCTGGCACCTCACCACCGCCTTCATGGCCGACGTCGGCGACCGCCACGTCGACCGCTTGACCGAGGGGCTCGCCGCGGCCGCCGCGCGGACCGAACCCTTCGGGATGCGCCTCGGCGGCGCCGGAACCTTCGGACCCCCGGACGCCGGCCGGCACCTCTGGCTCGGCCTGGTCGAGGGGGCGGACGCCCTCGGTGCGCTGTCCGTGCGCTGCCGCAACGCCGCCGAGCACGCGGGCGTGCCCACCGACGGCGCGCGATTCACTCCGCACCTGACCCTGGCCCGGACGAACCGGACCACCGACCTGCGCCGCCTGCTGCGCGTCCTCGACACCTTCGATGCCGACGGCTGGACTGCCGACGAGCTGCTGCTCATCGAATCCCACCTCGCCGACCGCGGCAACCGTTACGAGGTCGTGGGACGCTTCGGCCTCGGCGCCACCGGAACCACTAGCCTGTGGGGCGACGCACCAACCCGCCACGCCGCGAGCGCGCCGGCCGACACCACGGAGGCACCATGACGAGTGAACGCCGTTTCGAGACCCTCGCCGTCCACGCGGGCCAGGAGCAGGCCGATCCGGCGACGAACGCCCGGGCCGTCCCGATCTACCAGACGACCAGCTACGTCTTCGACGACACCGAGCACGCCACCGATCTCTTCGCCCTGCGCAAGGCCGGCAACATCTACACGCGCATCACCAATCCCACCAATGCCGTGTTCGAGCAGCGCGCGACCGCGCTGGAGGGCGGCCTGGGTGGCCTCGCCACCGCGTCCGGGGCTGCCGCCATCACCTACGCGGTGCTCACCCTCGCCAGCGCCGGTGACAACATCGTCGCGTCGGCCAAGCTCTACGGCGGCACATTCGCGCTGTTCGCCCACACGTTGCCGCAGTTCGGCGTCGAGACGCGCTTCGTCGATCCGGACGACCCGGCCGGCCTCGCCGCCCATGTCGATGAGCGCACGCGCTGCGTCTTCGCCGAGTCGATCGGCAACCCGGCGCTCAACGTGCTCGACGTGCCCGCCTGGGCGGACGCCGCGCACGCCCTCGGCCTGCCGCTCATCATCGACAACACCGTGCCGACGCCCTACCTCTGCCGCGCCATCGACCTCGGCGCCGACATCGTCGTGCACGCCGCCACCAAGTACTACGCCGGCAACGGCACCACGATGGGCGGGGTGATCGTCGATGCGGGCAGCTTCGACTGGGCCGCCCACGCCGAGCGCTTCACCAACCTCACCGGGCCCGACCCCGCCTACCACGACACCGTCTGGACCGACGCCGCCGGCCCCGCCGCCTTCATCACCCGCGCCCGCACCGTCATGCTGCGCAACACCGGCGCCGCGCTGTCGCCGATGAACGCCTTCCAGATCCTGCTCGGCCTGGAGACCCTCCACCTGCGCATGGAGCGCCACAGCTCCAACGCGCTGGCGGTTGCGCAATTCCTGGCGGACGACGAGCGCGTCGCCTGGGTGCAGTACCCCGGCCTGCCCGGCGACCGCTACCACGACGTCGCGAACCGGGTGCTCGAGGGACGCGGCCACGGCGGACTGGTCAGCTTCGGCCTGCTAAGCGGACGCGCCGGCGGATCGCGCTTCATCGAGGCGCTGGGCCTGTTCAGCCATTTGGCCAACATCGGCGACGCCAAGAGCCTCGCGATCCACTCCGCCACGACGACGCACTCCCAGCTCACCGAGACCGAACTCGTGGACGCCGGCGTGGCGCCCGAGGGCGTCCGGCTGAGCATCGGCATCGAGAACGCCGACGACCTCATCGCCGACCTGGATCAGGCGCTGTCTGCGTGAGCCCCGCCACGTCCCCCCACACCCCGGATTCGGTCGGCGTCGTCGCGACGCAGACCGTCCGGCTGTTCACCGACGAGCCCCTCGCGCTCGCCGGCGGGGGAGCGCTGGGCGACATCGACGTCGCGTACGAGACCTACGGCACGCTGGCGGCCGACGGCGCCAACGCCGTCTACCTGTGCCACGCCCTCACCGGGGACGCCCACGCCGCAGGCTGGCACGAGGGCGATGCCCGCCCCGGCTGGTGGGACAACCTCGTCGGACCGGGCAAACCGCTCGACACCGAGCGCTTCTTCGTCATCTGCTCCAACCTGCTCGGTGGCTGCCAGGGCACCACCGGACCGTCGTCGACGAACCCGGCGACCGGCCAGGCGTGGGGTCTGGAGTTCCCGCTGCTCGCCATGGCGGACTTCGTCGCCGTCCACCGCGCCCTGTGCTCCCACCTCGGCGTCACCCGACTGCTCGCCGCCCTCGGCGGGTCGCTGGGCGGCATGCAGGTGCTCCAGTGGTCCCTCGACCACCCCGACGACATGGCCAACGCCGTCATCGTGGCGGCGTCCAGCCGTCTGACCGCGCAGAACATCGCCTTCTCGGCGGTGGCCCGCCGGGCGATCACCGACGACCCGTCGTTCCGCCAGGGCCACTATGCCGCCGACGGCGTGAACCCCGACCTCGGCCTGTCGATCGCGCGCATGATGGCGCACATCACCTACCTGTCGGAGGACGCCTTCACCGAGAAGTTCGGCCGGCTGCCGCAGTATGAAACCTCGCGGCCCGGTTTCGGCATCGACTTCGCCGTGGAGAGCTATCTCGATCACCAGGCGCAGGTGTTCCTCGAACGCTTCGACGCCCTCAGTTATCTGTACCTCAGCCGCGTCATGGACTACTTCGACCCGTTCGCGGACGCCGCCGCCCTGGAGGCCGTGAGCCGCCGTCCGGTGAATTACCTCGTGCTGTCGTTCGACTCCGACTGGCGGTTCTCGACGGCCCACTCGCTGCGGATGGTCCGCCGGCTCGAGGGCGTCCGCCTGCCGGTGACGTTCCGGGAGATCGCGTCGCCGTTCGGCCACGACTCGTTCCTGCTGGCCGATCCGATCTACCACGCCACCCTTGCAGCCTTCCTCGACCGCGCGCTGGAGGTGGGCACATGAGTGAATTTCTACGCCCCGACCTGGCACTGGTCTCGGAGCAGATCGCTGCCGGCGCCCGCGTCCTCGACCTCGGGTGCGGCCAGGGCGACCTGCTGCGCAGCCTCATGGACGCCAAGGGCTGCACCGGCACCGGTGTCGAAATCAATCCGGACGCCGTGCTCGCGGCCATCCGGCGCGGCGTCCCGCTGCTGGAACGCGACATTCCCGAGGCGCTGGACGACCTCGGCGACCGCTCCTATGACACCGTGGTGCTCTCCCGCACGCTGCAGACGATGCTGGAGCCGGCGCGCGTCCTCTCCGGCATGGCGCGCGTCGGCCGGCAACTCATCGTGTCCGTGCCGAATTTCGCGTTCTATCGCAACCGGCTGCGTCTGATCCGCGGCCGCATGCCGATGAGCAAGGAGCTGCCCTATCCCTGGTACGCGACGCCCAACATCCGGTTCACCACGCTGGCCGACTTGGAGGATCTCTTCGCCGAGCTCGGTCTCACCATCGAGCGGCGCTTCACCTACACCCTGACCGGACGCCGCCTGCGCATGCACGGCCGCGCGGCCAACCTGCTGGCCGGCGCGGCCGTCTACGTGCTGTGCCCGCGAGACCACCGCCCCTGACACCTCCGGGCACGGACGCCGCACGCCCCACGCCTCACCCGGCCGTCGCCATCGCGGCCACGATGCGGTCGGCGGCGCCGCCGAGGTTGAGCAGCTCACGGAGCTCGGCGAAGGTCTCCGGGTGGGCCGGGGATGAGGGCAACGTGAGGTCGGGCGTCCCGAGGTTGAGGTCGCGGACCGCCCCCACAACCTGCCGGGCGGGCCCCAGGTAGTCGATGGACGCCGTCAGCGCCCGGGAAACCGCGGGGGAGAGCCCCCCGGCGTGGGCAACGATGCCGTCGAGGTCGCCGTACCTGCCGATGAGGGCGGCCGCGGTCTTCTCGCCGATGCCCTTGACGCCGGGCAGTCCGTCGGAGGGGTCGCCGCGCATCACCGCGAAGTCGACGTAGCCGGCGCCGGTGATGCCGTACTTGGCGGCCAGCCACGCGTCGTCCACGCGCTCGTGTTTCGCCACGCCGCGGGCCACGTAGAGGACGCGGACGCCCGCCGCGTCCGAGACGAGCTGAAAGAGGTCGCGGTCGCCGGTCACCACGTCGACCGGGCCGGGGGCGTTCGTGGCCAGGGTGGCGATGACGTCGTCGGCCTCGTGGTCGGACGCGCCGACGATGGGCAGGCCGAGGGCGTCCAGCACTCCGCGGATGAACGGCACCTGCGCGGTGAGCGCCTCGGGCACCAGCTCGACCTCGCCGTGGGCGACGCGATGGGCCTTGTAGGTGGGCACGAGCTCGACGCGCCACCGGGGGCGCCACGCGTCGTCCCAGCAGCAGGCGACCCGCTGCGGCGCATACTCCTCGATGAATCGGGCGAGAAAGTCCAGCAGGCCGCGGACGGCGTTGACCGGACGGCCGTCAGCGCCGGTCAGCGTCTCGGGGAGCCCGTGGAAGGCGCGAAAGTACAGCGAGGCGGTGTCGAGGAGCAGCGTCCGGGGCGTGGTCACGCGCGCCAGTCTGGCAGAGGGCTGGACGAGGATGTGCGACGATGGCGGGCATGGAGAGCACCGACCAGCAGATTCTCTCGTTGCTGGCCCGCGACGGGCGGATGTCCTTCACCGACATCGGCAAGGCGACGGGGCTGTCCACGTCGGCGGCCCAGCAACGGGTGCGGCGGCTGGAGCAGCGCGGCGTCATCACGGGCTTCCGCGCCATCATCGATCCGGAGGCGCTCGAGAAGAAGCTCACGGCGTTCGTGTCGCTGCGCGTCCCGAACCCCACCGACGATGAGGATATTCCGGCCAAGCTCGCGCCCATCGAGGGCATCGTGTCCTGCTACTCGGTCGCCGGACGCTACAGCTACCTGCTGAAGGTGCAGGTGGCCTCGCCGGCGGATCTCGAACGGCTCCTCACCCAGGTGCAGCACGCGGCCGGCGTCTCCACCGAGACCACGCTCGTCCTGTCGGTGCCGTTCGTCGACCGGCCGCTGGTGTAGCGCTCAGCCGGGAGCCGTGCCGGTGCCGTTGATGCCCGCCCCGTCGCCATCCTCACCGGCCGCGCAAGCCTCACCCAGCCGAGCGAGCAGCAGGGCCTCGGCGAGACAGGCCTTCTCGAAGTCACCCAGATCGAGCGATTCGTCGATTCCATGCATGCGCGAATCGGGGTCGCACACGCCGGTGACCAGCACGGTGGCGTCCGGAAACATGCGCTGAAAGTCCGCCACCATCGGGATCGACCCGCCCTGGCCCGTCTCGACCGGCTCCACGCCCCACGCCTGGCCGTACGCCGCGCGGGCGGCGTCGCCGATCAGCCCGGCGACCGGGATCCGTGAGCCGTTGCCGGAGCCGTCGGCACCGAACGTGACCTCCGCGCCCCACGGGGCGTGCGACCGCAGGTGCTCGATCAGCGCGCGCAGGGCGTCCGCGCCGTCCTGACCGGGCGCGACCCGGACGCTCACCTTCGCGCGGGCCTTCGCCTGGAGCGTGTTGGACGCCTGCGCCACGGCCGGCGCGTCGATCGCCAGCACGGTGATGGCCGGCCGCGTCCACAGCCGGTCGGCGATGGAGCCCGTGCCGAGCAGCTCCACGCCATCCAGGACGCCGGCCTCCTCCCGGAGGCGGTCCTCGTCGTACTCGAGCGCGAAACTGCCGGTGCGCTCCAGCCCCGCCACCGCGACGTCGCCGTGCTCGTCGTGCAGCGTGGCCAGCAGCCGGACCAGCGTCGTGAGGGCGTCCGGCGCCACCCCGCCGTACTGACCCGAGTGGAGGGCATGGTCGAGGGTCGCCACCTCGACGACCACGTCGGCCAGGCCGCGCAGGGTCGAGGTGAAAGCCGGCGTGCCGACCTGCCAGTTCGCCGAGTCGCAGATGACGTAGACGTCCGCGGCGAGCAGGTCGCGGTGGCGCTCCAGGATCGCACCCAACGTAGGTGAGCCGACCTCCTCCTCGCCCTCGACGAACACGGTGACGCCGACCGGCGGCCGTCCGTCGAAGGCCCGCAGCGCTGCGAGGTGGACGCCGATGCCCGCCTTGTCGTCCACGACACCGCGGCCATACAGGCGATCGCCGCGTCGGGTGACCTCGAACGGCGGCGACGTCCAGGCCGCCGGATCCCCGGTCGGCTGGACGTCGTGGTGCGCGTACAGACACACCGTCGGCGCGCCCGGCGGGGCCGGCCAACGGCCGATGACGGCGGGCTGACCGCCCGCGCGGACGACGCGCACGTCCGGGCACGCGGCCCCGCGGAGCAGGTCGGCCACCGCCTCGGCGCTGGCGTCCACGTCGGCGTGGTGCTCGGCCAGGGCGCTCACGGAGCGGATTGCCACGAGGTCGGTCAGGTCGGCGAGTACGCCGGGGAGCAGGGCGGAGACGGTGTCGCGAAGATCGGTCACGCCTGCGACGCTACCGCCTCCGTCCGCTGCTGGTGTGCTCAGCCCTCGTGGGCCACGCCTCGGCCACCGGGCCGACTCGATCCCTCGAGGTCAACTGGCTCTCCGGGTACGCTTCCGGCGTGATCGTGCCCCGCCCGGTGAGGGAACCGCTGCCCACCTGGCTGCTCCTGCCGGCCGCCGTCGGCGGGGGACTGCTGGCCACGCTCGCCTACGCGCCCTTCGGCCTCTGGCCACTCGCCTTCATCGCCGTGGCCGCCCTGGCGTGGGTGGTGGGCCGCGCCCGCCGGTTGCACACGGCGATCGGGCTGGGCTACCTGTTCGGCCTCGCCTTCATGGGTACGTCGTTGATCTGGCAGACCTCGATCATGATCCTCTCCTACGCCGGGCTCACCCTCGTGACCGCGCTGCTGTATGCCGGCATCGCCGGCATGGCCCGCATCACCCGCCGGCTGCCGGGCGCGCCGGTGTGGGGCGCCGCGGCCTGGGGCTTCGGCGAGTGGGTGCTCTCGGTGTTCCCGTTCGACGGCTTCATGTGGATGCGGCTCGGCTACTCCCAGGTCGACTCGCCGCTCGCCGGCTTCTACCCCTTCACCGGCGCGGCGTTCGTGTCGTTCCTCGTGGCCCTGATCGGCCACCTGCTTGCGTGGACGGTGAACGCCGTGGCCGACCGCGGCGTCCGATCGGCGCCCCAAACCATACGCAATCGCCCCCCACGCACCCGCACGTCGGGCTTCCGGGCCGGTGTCACCGGCGCCACCCTCCTCGGCCTGCTCGGTGTCGGCGGGCTGGGCACGGGCTGGGACGCGCCCCGCACGACGTTCGGCGACGTCCAGGTCGGCTGGGTGCAGGGCGGCGCGCCGGGAGGAGGCGTCTACGGCCTCGGCCCGGCTCGCACGATCACCACGAACCAGGCCAAACAGACCGATGCGCTGATGAGCGAGGTCGAGGCCGGACGCCTGCCCGCCCCCGACGTCGTGGTCTGGCCGGAGAACGCCACCGACATGGATCCGCGCTCCGACGCTCTGACCAGCCGGCTCGTCGAGGGCTCGGTGGCGCGCGCCAGCGTCCCGATCCTCGTGGGGTCCATCTACAGCGACGACACCGCCGAGGAGCGCCAGACCGTCGCCCTGTGGTGGACCCGCGACGGCGTCGTCGGCACCTACGCCAAGCGCAACCTGGTGCCGTTCGGGGAGTGGATTCCGTTCCGCTCGGTGCTGCTGCCGCTGATCCCCGAGCTCCGCTACGTCGGCTACCAGTCCGTCCCGGGCACCGAGCCCGGGGCGCTCGCGGTGACGCTGAACGACGGGCGGGCACTCAGCGTCGGCGTCGCGATCTGCTACGAGGTGATCTACCCCCACACCCTCTACGAGGCGGCGGACGCCGGCGCTCAGCTCATGGTCGTGCAGAGCAGCAACGCCATGTACCAGGGCACGATCCAGATCGACCAGCAGTTCGCCGTCACGCGGGTGCGCGCGGCGGAGATGCGCACGCAGATCCTCGTGGTCACCACCTCCGGCGTCTCCGGACGCATCGGCGCCCACGGCGAGGTGCTGATGCGCGCCCCCGACCACGTCGGCGCGGCCGGCGTCGAGACGATGACGCTGGCCTCCACGCGGACGCCCGCCATGGTGCTCGGTCGCCTGCTCGAGGCCCTCGTGGTGCTCGCGGGCGCCGCCTCGCTCGCGCTCGGAGCGTTGACAACCCGGGGCCGCGCGTCGGGTGGAAGAATGGTCGAACCGCCCGCGCGCGTGCCGGGCAAGTGAGGAGACGAAACCCCATGGCGGATGCTGAGGTGTCGCTCGGCCGCATTCTCGTGATCATTCCGACGTACAACGAGATCGACAACGTCGACATGATCACCTCACGCCTGCGCACGACCACCCCTGCCGTGCACATCCTCATCGTGGACGACAACTCACCCGACGGCACGGGCGGCCGGGCCGACGAGCTTGCCGCCGACGATGACCACATCCATGTGCTCCACCGCGAGGGCAAGGAGGGCCTCGGCGCCGCCTACCTCGCCGGTTTCGCCTGGGGCCTCGACGCCGGCTACGACGTGCTCGTCGAGTTCGATGCCGACGGCAGCCACCAGCCCGAACAACTGCCCCAGGTGCTGGCCGCCCTGCGCCACGCCGATATGGTCAAGGGCAGCCGATGGGTGCCCGGCGGTCGCGTCGTCAACTGGGCGAAGCATCGCGAGATCCTCTCCCGCGGCGGCAGCATCTACACCCGCCTCATGCTGGGCGTGCCGGTCAAGGACATCACGGGCGGCTTCAACGCCTTCCACGCCGACACGCTCCGCGCGATCCTGGACGGGCCCATCGACCTGCACGGCTACGGCATCCAGCGTGACCTCACCTGGCACGCCCACTCCCTGGGCATGAAGATCGTGGAGGTACCCATCGAGTTCCGCGAGCGCGAGCGCGGTGATTCCAAGATGGACGGCGGCGTCGTCGTGGAGGCGATGAAGTCGACGACCCGGCTCGGATTGCAGCATCGCGGTCGGCAGCTCAAGGACCTCACGACGCGGCTGGGCCGGCGCGCCCGGGACGCCGGCGAGGTGGCCGGTCGCTTCGTGGGCGCGGTCTCCAAGAGCGCCCGGGACGCCGCCCGCGACTTCCGCCGCCGCGGTGATGAGACGCCCCATGATCCGACCGAACCGCGCCGGGGGCCGGCGTGAGGCGTGGCGGGCTGATCCTCGCCGGTCTCCTGGCGCTGGCGGTCCTCGAGGTCTGGCTCCTGGTGTGGTTGGCGAATGGGATCGGGCTGGGCTGGACCCTGATGATCCTGATCGTGAGCGCCGTCGTCGGCGTCCTGCTGTTCCGGCGCGAGGGTGTGCGCACTTTTGTCTCGCTGGCGCAGGCACCGCCGGAGCCGGAACAGATCGGGCAGCGTGTCACCGACACCTTCCTCGTGATGGTGGGCGGGCTGCTGTTCTTCCTGCCGGGGCTGATCACCGACGTCCTCGGCCTGTTCTGTCTGCTGCCACCCACGAGACGGCTGGCCCGCCGTGGCGTCCAGGCGCTGCTGGGCGCCTGGGCCAAGCCGTACCGGGATCGCGCCGACCTCATGGATCTGCGGCTGCGTCCCGACACCGTGGTGGAGGGTCAGGCGGTCGACGACTCACCGCCGGCAGCCGGACGAGAGGGCCGGACACGACCCGGCCCCGACGACCCGACGGTCATCCGGGGCGAGATCGAACCCTGATCGGTCGGTTCGTTCGGCTCGATCGGCCCGTCAGTCCGCCTTGCGGATCTCCTCCAGGCGCTCGGCCAGGATGTCCTCCAGCTCCTCCAGCGAGCGGCGTTCGCGCAGCATGTCCCAGTGGGTGCGCGGCGCCTTGCCCTCCTTGATTTCGGGCTCCACGCCGTCGGAGCGCCGCGCCTGGGTGCCGCAGCGCGGGCACTCCCAGATGGTGGGCAGCTCGGCCTCGGCCGCAAAGGTGAGGCTGAATTCGTGTCCGTTGGGGCAGGTGAACGCGACATCCTGCCGCGCGGCGAGCTCGACGCCGGCCGAATCGGCCAGGCTCTTGCCGCCGAGTCCCTGACCCCTGAGTGTCTTGTCTGGCATGCGTCCTCCTTCGTCCGCCTCAACGCTACCGGGCCGCGGCAATGTTCCCCGAGCCCGGGGCCTCCACCTGTGGACAGGGATTGCCGGACGGCCCGCGTCACTCGAACGCGTGCCGGTGCTCCCGGACCGGGATCAGGACGAGCAGCCCCGCCACCAGGATCACGACGATGCCGAGGATGCCCCAGTACTGGGTGTTCGCCTCCCCGGTCACCCAGTGCCCCAGCCCGATCGCGAGCCCGAAGAACAGCGGGGACAGGAACGAGATGGCGCGACCCGTCGTCGCGTACAGCCCGAAGATTTCACCGGCGCGACCCGCGGGGATCACCCGGGCGAGGAACGAACGGGACGCCGACTGCGCCGGCCCGACGAACGCGGTCATGCCCATGCCGAGGGTCCAGAAGATGATCTGCCCGCGATCGTGAAGGAAGAACACGCCGAGCCCGAGCGCGACCAGCGCCCCGAGCGAGATCAGGATCACCTTCTTCGGCCCGATGCGGTCATCGAGGAAGCCGAACAGCATCGTCGACACGCCGGCGATGACGTTGGCGATCGCCCCGAACACGATGACGTCGCCCGCCGAGAACCCGAAGGTCCCTGCGGCCAGCACGGCCCCGAACGCGAAGACGCCCGACAGACCGTCGCGGAACAGCGCGGACGCGGCCAGGAAGTAGACGGTGTGCGGGCTGCTGCGCCACAGCCGGCGGATGGAATCCACCAGCAACGCGTACGAGCGGGCGATGCCGACGCGGGGGGCGCGCGGTCGGGGCCGGTCGCGCAACGCCAGGAACGTGGGAATCGTGAACAGCAGAATCCACACCCCACACACGAGCATGGACGCCCGGATATCGAGCCCGTCGGCGTTCGTGACCCCGAACAGCCCGACCTCGGGGCTGATGAACCCGAAATAGAGCACGAGCAGCGCCACGATGCCGCCCAGGTAGCCCAGCCCCCAGCCAAAACCCGACACGCGTCCGACGTTCTCCTTGGTCGCCACTTCGTCGATGAGCGAGTAGTAGTTCACATTGGCGATCTCGCCGACGATGGACGCCATCCCGAGCAGCCCGAGCCCGAGCCACAGGTACGACGGCTCGGGACGCACGAAGAACAGTGACGCCGCAAGCCCGGCGATCACCCACGTCTGCCAGCGCAGGTTGCGGACCGTCTTGCCGGTGCGGTCGGAGTTCTGGCCCAGGACGGGCGCGATGAGCGCGACGATCAGCCCGGCGATGCCGGTCGACAGGGCGAGCGCCTGCGACGTGGCGTTGGCCTCACCGAACGCGTCCGAGGTGATGTAGACGCTGAAGACGAACGTGATGATGACGGTATTGAGCGGTTGGGTGCCCCAGTCCCACAGCGCCCAGCTCCACACCGCGCGGCGT
>JAKDIK010000416.1 GCA_030450535.1 Propionibacteriaceae bacterium | reverse complement strand
AGGAGGGACGCGAGGACGTCGGTCACCGGCGCGCCTCGAAGAAGTCCAGCAGGACCGCCGCGCAGGCGTCCGCGTCGACGCCGGCCACCACCTCGACACGGTGATTCAGCCGCGGGTCGCGGACGAGATCGCGCAGCGACGAGACCGCCCCCGCCTTCGGGTCGAACGCCCCGAACACCAGCCGGCCGACGCGCGCGTTCACCAGCGCGCCGGCGCACATGGCGCAGGGCTCGAGGGTGACGACGAGGGTGCAGTCCGCGAGCCGCCAGCCGTCCTGGAGTGCGGGGGCGCCGCGGCGCAGCACCAACACCTCGGCGTGGGCGGTCGGATCCCCGGACTGTTCACGCTCGTTGCCCGCGACGGCCAGTTCCGCACCGTCCGGCCCCAGCAACACCGCGCCGATCGGAACGTCACCGGCGGCCCCGGCCGCGCGGGCGGCGTCCAGCGCCCGGCTCATGGCCGGCAGCCAGCGCCGACCGCCGCTCACAGGTCGAACTCGGCCGCCACGCGATCGTAGGGCTTGGTGTAGCCGAGCTTCTCGACGATGGATTCGACGACCTCGAGCGGCTCCGAATCCAGGTCCTCGCACAGGGCCTCGACCTCGATCTCGGAGACGCCGACGTCGGCGAAGAGGTCGAGGTCGCCGATCGGCTCGGAGTCCTCCTCGTCCTCGGGAACGTCGACGGCAAGGTAGTCGGCCACGTCGCGGGCGATCGGCCAGTCGTTGGCGGCGAAGGAGTCGCTGAGCAGCACCTGGACGACCTTGCCGCGCACGCGGACGAACACGAAGAACTCGTTCTCGATGGACACGACGCCCACCGCACCGGCGTCCCCGGGCACGCGCCGGAGCTCGTCGATCAACCCGTCGAGGTCGTTGGCCAGCTCGACGGGCAGCGCCAGCGCGCTGGGCTGGCCCTCCTCGCGGTAGAGGGCCGCGACGAGGTCGATCTCGTCCTCGGTGGCGTCGTCGGGGTAGTCCTCGTCTTCATCGTCGTCATCATCGCCGTCGTCGGTGTCCTCGTCGTCGTCCTCGAGGTCGTTGGCCTCGGCGTCCGCCAACGGCTCGAGATCGACGTCGTCGAGCCCCGCGCGGTCGTCCCCACGCTCGGCGAGCTCGGCGTCGTACTCGTCGTCACGATCTGGCATGGCGCCCCCTTCCGGCAAGCTCCATCGTGTCAGACTCCGCGAGCGTTCGCACAGCATCGTCCCTACCGGAAGGGGCATCTGCAAGAATGCTCGGCGTGGAACTCATCGTCGCCGATCACCCGCTGGTCGCCCACAAGGTTCGTCTGCTCCGGGACGTCGAGACCGACTCTCCGACCTTCCGCCGCCTCGTCGAGGAGCTCGTGACCCTCCTGGCGTACGAGGCCACCCGCGAGGTCCGGGTGGACACCGTCGAGGTCACCACGCCGGTGACCGCCACGACCGGCACCCATCTGTCGCACCCGCTGCCGCTGGTCGTGCCGATCCTGCGCGCCGGACTCGGGATGCTCGAGGGCATGATGAAGCTCATGCCGACCGCCGAGGTGGGCTTCGTGGGCATGGTGCGCGACGAGGAGACCCTCGAACCCTTCACCTACGCCGAGCGCCTGCCCAAGGACCTGTCGGAGCGTCAGTGCTACGTACTCGACCCCATGCTTGCCACCGGCGGTTCCCTGGGCGGCACGGTGCAGTTCCTCGTGGACCGCGGCGCCGACCACATCACCTGCATCTGCCTGCTCGCCGCCCCCGAGGGCATCGAGA
>JAKDIK010000415.1 GCA_030450535.1 Propionibacteriaceae bacterium | reverse complement strand
CGTCGACCCCGTCGCCGGTCTGGCGCTGACCCTCACCGTCGAACTGCTCGCCGGCGGCGTGCTGCGCACCAACGCGTCCCTGACCAACACCGGCGCCGAGCCGTACCAACTCGACGAGCTCGTCCTCGCCCTGCCCGTGCCGGCCACGGCGTCCGAACTCCTCGAGTTCGCCGGCCGCTGGGCCAAGGAGCGGGTGCCGCAGCGGCGCGCGTTCACCGTCGGCACCCACCTGCGCGAGGGACGCCGCGGCCGCACCGGCGCCGACGCAGCGACCGTGCTGCACGCCGGCGTCCCGGGCTTCGGCTTCGCCCGCGGCGACGTCTGGGGCGTGCACGTCGGCTGGAGCGGAAACCACGTCCACTACGCCGCACGCGCCAACACCGGGCATCGGTTGCTCGGCGGGGGAGAACTGCTGCTGCCCGGCGAACTCCGCCTCGCTGGCGGCGAGAGCTACACCTCGCCCTGGCTGTACGGCTCCTTCGGCGACGGTCTGGACGCCGTGGCGCGCCGCTTCCACCGCTACCTGCGGGCACGTCCCGGGCATCCGTCGATCGAGCGGCCGGTCACGCTCAACGTGTGGGAGGCGGTCTACTTCGACCACTCGTTGCCCGTGCTCCTTGACCTGGCCGAGAAGGCCGCCGCCGTCGGAGTCGAAAGGTTCGTGCTCGACGACGGCTGGTTCGGGTCGCGGCGTGACGACACCTCCGGGCTCGGCGACTGGGTGGTGTCGGACGCCGCCTGGCCCGACGGCCTGCACCCGCTGGTGACGCGCGTCCGCGCACTCGGCATGCAGTTCGGGCTGTGGTTCGAGCCCGAGATGGTTAACCCCGACTCCGACCTGGCCCGCGCCCACCCGGAGTGGATCCTGGCCACCGGCGGCCGGCTGCCGATCGAGTCCCGGCACCAGCAGGTACTCAACCTCGCCGACGCCGACTGCTACGCCCACCTCAAGGAGGCGATGTCGGCGGTCATCGACGACTACGCCATCGACTACCTCAAGTGGGACCACAACCGTGACCTGATCGACGCGGGCTCTCAGCCCTCCGGAGGGCCCGCGGTGCATGCCCAGACGCTGGCCGCCTACCGGCTGATGGCCGAACTCAAGGCGTTCCACCCCGGGCTCGAGATCGAGTCGTGCTCGTCGGGCGGCGCGCGGGTCGACCTCGGCGTGATGCAGCACGCTGACCGGGTCTGGGTCTCGGACTGCATCGACCCGCACGAGCGGCAGTCGATGATGCGCTGGACGACCCAGTTGCTGCCGCCCGAACTGCTCGGCTCGCACATCGCGTCCGCCACCTCGCATACCACCGGCCGCAGCCACAGCCTCGCCTTCCGCGCCGGCACCGCCCTGTTCGGCCACCTCGGCATCGAGTGGGACCTGCGCCAGGCCTCGGACGCCGACCTGGCCGCGCTGACCGAGTGGATCGGCTTTCACAAGGGGTTACGCCCGCTGCTGTTCGGCGGCGACCTCGTCCGCATCGACACCTCGGACGCCGCGATCGTCGCCGGCGGGGTGGTGGCCCCGGACCGTTCGCGGGCGCTGTTCTCGGTCGCCGCGCTCGACTCGCTGGACGTGGTGCTGCCCGGACGCCTGCCGCTGCCCGGTCTGGACGCCGACCGCCGCTACCGGGTCGCCCCGGTGCTGCTCGGCGGTGGCGGGGGAGGGGTCTTGCCGCCGCCCTGGTGGGGGCTGCGTGGGGACCTGCACGAGCTGCTGGACGACGTGAGCCACGGGCGTCCGCCC
>JAKDIK010000414.1 GCA_030450535.1 Propionibacteriaceae bacterium | reverse complement strand
GGCCCGCGTTGCGCTTCCGGACTCCCAACCCCCACCCCAAGCAACTGCCCGCCCAGGGAGTTCTCAGCGCGCGGCCACCGCGGCGTAGGCGGCCTCGAGCCGGCGCCCGATGTCGGCCCATGCGAAACGGCGGGCGTGGACGCGGGCGATGACGCCCATGCGCTGCCGCAGGGTGTCGTGCGCCAGCAGCCGGTTGAGCGCCGCGCCCCACGCGACCGGGTCGCGATCGTGCATCAGGTAGCCGGTCTCCTCGTGGACGACCACCTCGCGCAGCCCGCCGGTGGACGACGCCACCACACCGACGCCGCTGGCCGCCCCCTCCAGCGCCACCAGCCCGAACGTCTCGGAGTGCGACGGCACGAGCAGGGCCTGGCTGTGGCGCATGAGCTTGGCGAGCCGCGGCCGCGACTGGGCCCCCACGAAGTGCACGTGGTTGCGCATCCCCAGCGCGTCGATGAGGTCCTCGACCTCGGCGCGGTAGTCGGCGAAGTCGGCCGACACGTCCCCCGCGATCATCAGGTCAGGCCGTGCCGCCGGCGGGATCTCGGCCATCGCCCGGATCGCCAGGTCGCCGCCCTTCAGTGGCTGCAGGCGCGCGGCCATGAGCATGTAGCCGGCCTTCGAGCCGCACCACGGGCAGGCAGGCCGGTCCTCGCCGGTGGTCGACGGCCGGAACAGGTCCAGGTCCACCCCGGGCGGGATGACCGTCACGCGGTCGGGATCCGCGCCGCACCGTTCGACAACCGTCCGCGCCTCCGCCGTGCTGACGGCGATGATCAGGTTCGACTCGCGCGCGCACAGCGCCTCACCGGCCACCCGGTCGGGGGATTCGGGCGGCTCGCCCGCCGACAGCGGCGAGCCGGGCAGCGCCGCGACCGAATGGAAGCTCTGCACGTGCGGGACGCCCCACGCCGCCGCCACCGGCAGCGCCGCCACGCCGCTCATCCAGTGATGGGACTGGATCAGGTCGTACGGCTCCAGCGCCGCCAGGCCCGCCGAGAACTCCGCAATGTGGGCATCGATGGCGCTCTTGGCCAGCGGCTCCGCCGGGCCGGCGTCCACGTGCACCAGGCGGACGCCGCCCTCCGGCCCGGCCCCGGCGACGTCCAACTCCTCGACGTCCGGTTGCCCGGGAGCCGACCGGCGCGTCACGAGGTCGACGCGGTGGCCGAGCCGCGCCAGCGCACGCGCCTGGCTCAGCTCGACGACGTTCATGCCCCCCGCGTCCCCGGCGCCGGGCGCGTCCGCCGGAGAGGTGTGCATCGACACGAACAACAGTCGCATTCCCACGGCCGTGACCCTATCGCCTCCCGCTGAGGGGCCGGCGCTTCGCTACCCTCGTGGCATGCGGATCAGTGATTCCCACGTCGGGCGCACCTACCCCCCGAGCGAGCCCTATCTCGTCAGCCGAGAGAAGATCGCCGAGTTCGCGGACGCCCTGGGCGACGACAACCCCGCCTACCGCGGGCCGGACGCCCTCGCCCCGCCCACGTTCGCCGCCGTGCTCGCCGCCCGCGCCTGGCAGGCGATGTTCGACGATGCGGAGCTGGACGTGGCCCTGCACCGCACGATCCACGGCGACCAGCGCTTCACTTGGACGCGCCCGCTGCGCGCCGGCGACGAGATCGCCGCCACCTTGACGATTGCGAGCGTCCGGATGCGGGGCAACTCCGCGATCATCGGCGTGAGCGTCGACCTGGCCGCCGGCGGCGAGACCGTCTGCACGTCGGCGTCCACCCTGTTCCAGACC
>JAKDIK010000199.1 GCA_030450535.1 Propionibacteriaceae bacterium | reverse complement strand
CGCAGGGCGTCATCACCGAGGACAACCTGATGGTGGGCATCGACTCGGTCATCTATTACCAGATCGTCGATCCGGTCCGGGCCGCGTATGAGGCGCAGAACTACATCCAGGCCATCGAGCAGCTCACCATGACGACGCTGCGCAACATCATCGGCGGCATGGATCTCGAGCAAACCCTCACCAGCCGCGAGGAGATCAACCAGAAGCTCCGCGCCGTCCTCGACGAGGCGACCGGCAAGTGGGGCATCAAGGTCAACCGGGTCGAGTTGCGCTCCATCGAGCCGCCGGCCACGATCCGCGACGCCATGGAGAAGGGCGCCCGCGCCGAGCGCGAGAAGCGTGCCCAAATCCTGCTCGCCGAGGGCCAGCGGCAGTCCCAGATTCTGTCCGCCTCCGGTGACCGCGAGTCGAGCATCCTCCGCGCGCAGGGCGAGCGCGAGTCGGCGGTGCTGCGCGCGCAGGCCGATCGGCAGGCGTCCATGCTCCGCGCCGAGGGCGAGGCGCAGGCGGTCACGACGGTGTTCCACGCCATTCACGCCGCCGAGCCGGATCAGGCGCTGCTGAGCTACCAGTACCTTCAGATGCTGCCCGAGCTCGCCAAGGGCGACGCCAACAAGGTCTGGATCATCCCCTCCGAGCTCAACGACGCCCTCAAAGGCCTCGGCGGCGGATCGGTCGGCGAGGTGGCGTCGAAGGCGCTCTCCGCCGTCGATCCGAGCAAGTTCCGCGCGCCGGACAAGGTCGACGTGTTCGCCGAGATCGCGGCGTCCAAGCGTGCCGAGGAGGCCGAATCGGCCAAGAGCGTCAACCAGGCGATCGCCGAGGCGCAGAAGATCGAGCAGGGCAAGCTGGCCGCCACGGCGACGCCCGGCACGCCGGAGCTGAGCGGCGGTGCGTCCGTGGCCGATCCGGTCGCGGATCTGCTTCCCAGCGCCGACCCGACTCCCGAGCCGCAGTCCGAGCCCCAGCCCGAGCCGCAGCCGGATCCCCAGCGCGTTCAGGACGACTGAGGTCCCGAAGGCCGGGCCCGGAGCGCCGGGACCCGGAGCGTGTTCGCCCCCCGATGGATTTCACGGTGTCGGGGGCGTCTGCGTTCCCCAGGCGCGCACCCGCGCGACGATGTCGTCGCAGAAGGCATCGAACGCCGGATCCGGGCGCCGCGCGTCCGGGTGGTCGGCCAGCCACGTCCAGGCGCGCTCGACTCCCTGACGCCACGTGGTGGTCGCGTCGAACGCGGGCACCAGCCGCTTGATGAGGGTGTTGTCGAACACCACCGTGTGGGCCTTGTCGCCGGTCAACCCGGCCTCCAGCTCGGGACGGGTCGCGACCAGCATGTCGGTCGAGACGTGCGTCAGCTCCGGCGTGACGCCGGCGACATCGCCGATGGTGCGGAGGATGGCGTTCCAGGTGAGCGACTCGTCCGACGTGATGTGCACCGCTCGTCCGAGGGCGTCGGGGTGACCCAGCAGGCCGGCCAGTCCGACGGCGAAGTCAGCGTTCCAGGTGAGCGTCCACAACGACTCGCCGTCGCCGTGCACGAGCACGGGCTTGCCGTCCAGCATCCGCTGAATCACCGCCCACGGCGCCCCGAAGTGGAGGTTGACCGGGATCGCCCGCTCGCCGTAGGTGTGGCTGGGGCGCACGATCGTCCACGGCACACCGGACGCCGACCCGCGCAACACGTCCTCGCACGCGATCTTGTCGCGGGCATAGGCGCTGAACGGGTTGGCCTGCGGGGTGTCCTCGGTGACGACGTGGTGGGGCAGCGGCTTGGCGTAGGTGGAGGCCGAGCTGATGAGGACGTACTGTCGGATCCGGCCGCCGAGCACGTCGAGGTCGCGGGCGACCTGATCGGGCGTGAAGGCCACGAACTGGACGACCGCGTCGAACTCGCGGTTGCCGAGCGCCCCGCGCAGGGAGTCGGCATCGCCGACGTCGCCGACGAGATGCTCGACGCCCTCGGGCATGGATTCCCGGTTGCCGCGGTTGAGGACGGACAGGTCGTGGCCGTCGCCGAGCACTCGGGCGACGACCGCCCGGCTGATGGTTCCGGTCCCCCCGGTGATGAGTACGCGCATGGGGTTCAGTCTGCCAGCGCGGAGGGGTCCGTCGGATCCCGGCTCTGTTCGCGCGCCCCCACTGTTCGCGTGGACACCGATTTGGACCCGACGTCTTGGTGCCATGGCGCCAAAAGGTCGGGTCCAAATCGTGGTGGGCGAGGGGCGAAGTGGGATTCGGGCCGGGGACGGGCGTGCGGTCTGCCCCAGAACGGGGTCAGCGGCTGCGCGCCAGCGCCTGCCGCATGCTCAGCGGGGTGAAACCCGCCGCCAGGGCTCGCCGCCGCAGCGCCGGCTGGTCGCGCCACAGCGCGAGCCCCCGGCGCAGCAGAACCCCGACCGGCTTGCGCTTGCGCGCCAGGTCACGCCGCAGGCGCAGCGCGCCCACCAGGGTGCGGTTGCGGTCGAGGTACACCGGCTCCAGAGCCAAGCCGGCCGCGCGGGCCGGTGCCAGCAGCTCGATGGCGAAGATCCCTTCGGCGATGACCAGGTCGCAGCCGTCCAACGCGACCGGCCGGACGCCGGTGCGTCTGCTCTCCGCGATCGAGTAGGTCGGCACCGTCGTCGCACCCGTGGCCACCAGTTCGGCCAACGCGGCGACCGCGCCGGTGGCGTCCCAGGTGGCGGGGTCATCCCAGTCGACGATGCCGTGGGCGCGCGGCAGTCCGGGGCGGTCGGCGTCGAAGTAGAAATCGTCCAGCCGGAACGCGTGGGCACCGAGCAACCGCGCCAGCCGCGACTTCCCGGAGCCCGACGGGCCCGCCAGCAGGACGATCCGGGTCACAGCCCGAGCGCCTCCGCCATCTCGGCACGCAACTGCTCCATGAGCCCCGCGGCCTCCAATCGGGCGACCGCCAGGGAGGCGGTCGCGCTCTCATCCGTGGCTGTCTCGTCGGTCGCGGGCGGCAGGCGCACCTGCAGATAGCACTTCAGCTTCGGCTCGGTGCCCGAGGGGCGCACGACCACTCGGAACCGCTCGGACTCCAGGAGGACGCCGTCGGTTGTCGGCAGGCCGTTCCAGCCGGCGGCCAGATCGAAGGCCGCCACCGCCTCGCCGACCAGATCGGTCGGCGTGTGCGACCTGAGCCGGGCCATGGCGTCCGCGATCCGCGTCAGGTCGGCCACCCGGAACGACAACTGCGAGGTGAGGTGGACACCGTGCGTGCGGGTGATGTCGTCGAGACGGTCCGCGATCGTCAGACCCTCCGCGCGCAGCGCCGCCACCAGTGCCAGCACGCGGGTCAGCGTGGAGATGCCGTCCTTGTCGGCGACGGCCGCGGGATCGGTGCAGTAGCCGATCGCCTCCTCGTACCCGAACGCCAGACCGGGCACCCGACCGATCCACTTGAAGCCGGTCAGGGTCATCGCGAAGGGTTGGCCGGCCCGGGCGGCGAGCTCGCGCAGCAGCGTCGAACTGACCACCGAGCAGGCATAGACGCCCGGCGTCCCGCGGCGCAGCGCGTCGTCGGCGAGCAGCCAGCCCAACTCGTCGCCGCTGAGCATGCGCCACGTTCCGTCGATGGGGGCGGCGATGGCGCACCGGTCGGCGTCCGGGTCGTTGGCGACCGCCACGTCGGCTCCCGACTCGGTGGCCAGGGCCAGGGCAAGGTCGATCGCGCCCGGCTCCTCGGGGTTCGGGAAGGCCACCGTCGGGAACGACGGGTCGGGGACGGCCTGCTCGCTCACGAGGGCCGGCGCCGGGAAGCCGGCCCTGGCGAGCACGCGGGCGACGGTCTCGGCGCCGACGCCGTGCAGGGGCGTGTAGGCCCAGGTGAGGTCGCGGGGGGCGTCGGGGGCCACCAGCGAGGCGACCCGGTCGGCGTAGGCGTCCAGCAGTTCGGCACCGATGATCGGGTAGGCCCGGCTGCGGGGCAGCGACTCCAGCGGGACGGACGCCGCCCGCTCGATCTGTGCGGCGATCTCGACGTCGGTGGGCGGAACGATCTGCGACGGACCGACGTACACCTTGTAGCCGTTGTCGGCGGGCGGGTTGTGGGACGCCGTGACGACGACCCCCGCCACGCAGTCCAGGTGGCCGATGCCGAACGCCACCACGGGCGTCGGCACGTAGGTCTCGGTGAGCACGGGCCGCAGCCCGTGACCCGCGAGGATCTCGGCGGTGTCGCGGGCGAAGACGTCGGAGTTGTAACGGGCGTCGTAGCCGATGAGCACCCGCTCGCCGGCGTGGCCGTGGTCGAGCAGCCACTGCGCCAGGCCGGCTGCGGCCTGGGTGACCACGACACGATTCATGCGGTTGGGGCCGGGGCCCAGCGCGGCGCGCAGGCCGGCGGTGCCGAAGGCGAGGCGTCCGGCGAAGGCATCCGCAAGCTCGGCGGCAGCGTCCGCGTCGCCCCCGGTTGCCTTCTCGACCAGGTTGTCGAGCGCCGTCGCGGTGGCCGGGTCGGGATCGGCGTCGCGCCAGGCGCGCACCGCGGCCGGATCGAGCGACATCACAGCACCTCCAGCAGGCCCGCCAGCAGGGTGCGCAGGCGATGCTGGGCGTCGCGCCCGGCCTCGATGACCTCCTCGTGGTTGAGCGCCTCGCCGGTCATGCCGGCGGCAGCGTTCGTGACGAGCGAGATGCCGAGCACCTCGATGCCTGCTTCGCGAGCCGCGATGGTCTCCAGGGCCGTGGACATGCCGACGAGGTCGCCGCCCATGATGCCGGCCATGCGCACCTCGGCGGGCGTCTCGTAGTTGGGGCCGTGGAACTGCACGTAGACGCCCTCGTCGAGGTCGCCGTCGATCGTGCGGGCCAGCTCGCGCAGGGCGGGGGAGTAGGCGTCGGTCATGTCGATGAACCGCGGCCCCACCAGGGGCGTTGTGCCGGTGAGGTTGATGTGGTCGCTGATCAGCACCGGCGTCCCGGGGCCCCACGCCGGGTTCAGCCCGCCGCAGCCGTTGGTCAGCACGAGCCGGGACGCCCCCGCAGCGGCGGCCGTCCGCACGCCGTGGACGACCGGTGCCACGCCGCGGCCCTCGTAGTAGTGGGTGCGGCCGGTGAACAGCCCGGCGACGCGGCCCGACGGCGTCCGGAGCGCCCGGATCGCCCCGCCGTGGCCCTCCACGACCGGCTTGCTGAAGCCCGGCAGCTCGGCCAGCGGGATCTCGTCGATGATCTCTCCCAGCCCGGCGGCCGCACTGGCCCAGCCCGAGCCCAGGACGTAGGCGGAGTCGAGGCGTTCGATGCCGAGCCTCTCGAGCAGGGCGGAGGCCGCCTCGGCGGCGAGGGGGTGCGATTCTGCGGTCAGGGTCACCGGACGAGCATAATGGCGGTCCTCTCCCAACCCCGCATCGGCGGGGGCGAGGCGGGCGGCCTGCGCATCGCCGGGATCGGCGACCCCCGCTTCGCGGCCGACGACGACTCCGACACCACCGGCTGGCAGGAGGGCAAGGACGCCGTCGCCGGCACCGCCTTCCAGCTCGGC
>JAKDIK010000413.1 GCA_030450535.1 Propionibacteriaceae bacterium | reverse complement strand
GGTGCTGGGACGCCAGCGACGTGAGTTTCGACCAGCGGAGTCGAGATTCGACCAGCGGAGTGGCGATTCCACCAGCGAGGTCGGCCGGTGACATGCCGACCGCTCAGGCGGACGCCGCCGCCCGGCCGGCGACGCGGCCGGAGAACAGGCAGCCGCCCAGGAAGGTGCCCTCCAGCGCGTTGTAGCCCATCATGCCGCCGCCACCGAAGCCGGCCACCTCGCCCGCGGCGTACAACCCCTCGAACACGGTGCCGTCGGGGCGCAGGCAGCGGGCGAAGAGGTCGGTCTCCAGGCCCCCGAGCGTCTTGCGCGACAGCACGTGGAGGCGCACGGCGATGAGCGGTCCGGCCGCCGGGTCGAGCAGCTTGTGCGGCTTCGCCACGCGGATCAGCCGGTCGCCCAGATAGCTGCGCGCCGACCGCAGCGCGGTGACCTGGGCGTCCTTGGCGAAGGGATTGTCGAGCTCGCGATCGCGTTCCTCGACGATCGCCCGCACGGCCGCGGCGTCCAGCGTCGGCCCCTCGTCGCCCGCCAGCCGGTTCATGCCCGCGACGAGGTCGTCGAGGTCATCGGCGACGACGAAGTCCTCCCCGTGGGTCTTGAACGCCTCCACCGGTCCCGGGGCGCCCGGGCGCAGCCGGCCGAGCAGCAGCCGCAGATCGCGCCCGGTCAGGTCGGGGTTCTGCTCGGACCCCGACAGCGCGAATTCCTTCTCGATGATCTGCTGCGTCAGCACGAACCACGAGTGGTCATGACCCGTCGATCGCAGGTGCCGCAGCGTGCCGAGGGTGTCGAAGCCCGGGAAGTACGGTGCGGGCAGACGGCGGCCCGTGGCGTCCAGCCACAGCGAGCTCGGCCCGGGCAGGATGCGGATGCCGTGGTTCTCCCACACCGGATCCCAATTCCGCAGCCCCTCGACGTAGTGCCACATGCGGTCGGGGTTGATCAGGTGCGCGCCGGCGTCCGCGGCGATGCCGAGCAGCCGGCCGTCCACGTGCGCGGGCACGCCGGCCACCATGTGGCGCGGCGGCGTCCCCAGGCTGTGCGGCCAGGCCCGGCGCACGAGGTCGAGGTCGCCGCCGATGCCGCCGCTGGTCACGATGACGGCTCCGGCGCGCAGCTCAAATTCCCCGATGGTGTCCCGGTTGGTCGGACGCCCGCGCTCGGCCCGGTCGGGGGCCAGCAGGGCGCCCCGGACGCCCACGGCCGCGCCAGCCTCGGACAGCAGGCCGTCCACGCGGTGCCGGAAGCAGAACCGGACGCGCCCGGCGTCCGCGTGGGCCCGGACGCGGCGCTCGAACGGCTCCACCAGCCCCGGTCCCGTGCCCCACGTCAGGTGGAAGCGCGGGACCGAATTCCCGTGCCCGCCCGCGCGGCCGTCACCGCGTTCGGCCCAGCCGACGACGGGGAAGAGCCGGTGCCCCATCTGGCGCAGCCACGCGCGCTTCTCGCCGGCCGCGAACGCCAGGTAGGCCTCGGCCCAGCGGCGCGGCCAGTGGTCGGTGGGACGGTCGAACTGCGCGGAGCCGAACCAGTCCTGCGTCGCCAGTTCGAGGGAGTCGTGGACGCCGAGGCGCCGCTGCTCGGGGCTGTCGACGAGGAACAACCCGCCCAGGCTCCAGAAGGCCTGCCCACCGAGGCTTTGCTCACCCTCCTGGTCGACGAGCAGGACGCGGCGGCCGGCGTCCGCGACCTCCGCGGCGGCGACCAGCCCGGCCAGCCCCGCCCCCACCACGATGACGTCGGCGTCCATG
>JAKDIK010000412.1 GCA_030450535.1 Propionibacteriaceae bacterium | reverse complement strand
CCACGCGGCTCCGCATGCCACCCAGCCCGCCGCCCTCGCTGATCGGGCCGGCCGCGGGACGGTCGTTGGCGACCGTGACGACCAGCGCGTCGGGATCGCGGGCGACCGCGACCCGTACGGCCGAGCCGGGCGCGTGGCGGATCGCGTTGGTGAGGGACTCCTGCACGACGCGATGGGCGACGGTTTGGGCGGCCACGCTGACCCCCGCGGCGTCCGGGAGCGGCTCGAGATCGACGCGGACGCCGCCGGCGCGCACCTCCTCCACCACCTTCGCGATGGTGGCGACGGTCGGCGTCGGGGCGAGCGCGGCGTCCTCCTCACGAAAAACGCCGAGCGCCGCGCGCAACTCGGCCAGGGCGTCCTTGCTCGAACCTCGGATCGCCTCCAACGAGGCGTGCGCCTGGCCGGGGTCGGCGTCCAGCACGCGCAGCGCCACCGCCGACTGCAGCGAGATCATCGACAGCGAGTGACCCACGATGTCGTGGATGTCGCGTACCACGCGCAGGCGCTCCTCGTGCGCGACGCGGCGCAGCTCTTCCTCGCGCGCGGCGACCGCGGCGCGGCGCCGCATGAGACCGAGGAGGACGAACACCGAGGGAAGGATCATCCACGTCGTCCCGGTCAGCAAAAACCACGCCGTGCGCGCGTCCGCCAGGCCGAGCCACGGCTGATCCCACCACGACGACCACAGGGCGATCGGCAGGGCGAGCAGCCAGGGCCACCCGCGGACCGCGGGCAGGCTGCGCAGGAGCATGACGGCCGCGAACATCCCCGGGATGATCAGCGCCAGCCCCGGCCCGCCCGCGACGCCGTAGGCGATCATGCCGACCACCGTCACCGCGTAACCCACGAGCGGACGCCAGCGGCCGACCACGAGACCGGCGGCCACGATCGCGATCGCGGCCACCGCATTGGGATCCAGCGCCCCAACCTCAATAACCCCGGGGACCTCCCCCCGGCGCCATGGCGGCATCCCGGTCGGACCCATGCCCGCTCCGGAATCGTCGAGGGCGCGCAGGTGCCAGCCGCCGGCGAGTACCCCGGCGGACGCCGCGACGCGCAACCCCGTGCGCACCCAGCTTTGAGCCCTCATGAAGGTGATCGTAAGGGCACCGACCGACAGAATCGTCGGCCCCGTGGCGTAGGGCGGCCTACGCATCCTGACGTACGTCGATGCGATCGCAGATCATCGCCGGGGCCGATGGACACGAGACGCCGCGGCGGTGGGATGGTGCCCATGAACGCCACCTTGATTCCGCTCCACATCCACGTCGTCGGAATGAACTCCTTCCTCCCGGGCCTCCTCGCCCTGCTCCTCGTCCTCGGCCTGTTCCGCATCCTGCGCCGTCGCGGCCGCCTCGGCCCGGTGCGCTGGGATCCCCGCCGGGCCGGGTCCCGCGCCGCTCACGGTGAGGCGGACGCCCGGTCCAGCCGGTCCGACTCGTGGACGCCCCCGGCGACCCATCCGGAAGACGCCGCCCTCACTCTGCTCAAGGAACGCCTCGCCACGGGGGAGATCACGCCACAGGAGTACCTGGAACGCTCCAGCGTCCTGCGCCACGAACCGCCGTCCGCCTGACCGTCCCTCCACCGACCCGAGTCCACCACCGCACGCTTCACCCGCACACCACATTGATCACCCGCACACGACATTGATCCTCAGGAGATTCCCATGATGGTCCTCGCCCTCGTCCTCTTCGTCATCGCGCTCGCCACGATGGGCCGCATCGGCCCCTTCGTCTGGGACGGCCCCCGCG
>JAKDIK010000198.1 GCA_030450535.1 Propionibacteriaceae bacterium | reverse complement strand
AGGCCGTCCAGCGCGCCGTGATCCAGGAACGCGATCTCGTCGAGCCGCGCGCGAAGCTCCGGGTCGTCCTCGGGCCGCAGCGTGATGATCGGGTCGGCCTCCCACTCCAACTCCCCGTCGACGTAGCCGACAGCGCCTTCGTGCGGGGCCAGGACGAGGCGGGTCAGCGCCACCTCGATCAGCCGCTCGGGATCGGTGAACGCCTGCCCCGTGGCCGGATCGACGCCTTGGGTGGCGAGCACGGCGAATTCGTCGGCGGTCCGGTTGAGCTCGTCGGCGACCTGCGCCTCCACCTGCGCCCGCACCAGCGTGTACAGCAGGACGCAGACGACGGCCAGCACGACGGCCAGCAGCGCCAGCATGCCGAGTGCGAGCCGGGTGCGGATGCTCATGGGGCGGGCGGCGCCTCGGCGTCCGGCACGTTGCGGCGCAGCTCGTCCACCCAGATGTCGGCGCTGGTGTCCGACGGCATGCGCCAGTCGCCGCGCGGGCTGAGGGAGCCGCCCCGGACGACCTTCGGCCCGTTCGGCAGCGCCGAGCGCTTGAACTGGGCGAACCCGAAGAAGCGCTGGCAGAACACCTCCAGCCACTTCTTGATGGTCGGCAGGTCGTAGGCGACGCGCTTGTGGTCGGGGAAGCCGCTCGGCCAGTCGCCGGCGCCGGCGTCCGACCAGGTGTGCCACGCGAGGAACGCGATCTTCGAGGGCGTCATGCCGTGGCGCAGCACGTGGAACAGGTTGAAGTCCTGCAGGTTGTAGGGCCCGATGGTCGCCTCGGTCGACTGCGGCGTCTCGCCCTCGCTCACCGGGACGAGTTCCGGGGTGATCTCGGTGTCGAGGATCGACTGGAGGGTGGCGCCCGCGGCGTCCCCGAAGTGACCGGACGCGATCACCCAACGGATCAGGTGCTGCATGAGCGTCTTCGGGACGCCGCCGTTCACGTTGTAGTGGCTCATCTGATCGCCGACGCCGTAGGTGCACCATCCGAGCGCCAGCTCCGACAGGTCGCCGGTGCCGAGCACGATCCCGCCTCGCTGGTTGGCGATGCGGAACAGGTAGTCGGTGCGCATGCCGGCCTGGACGTTCTCGAAGGTGACGTCGTAGACCGGCTCGCCGGACGCGAACGGGTGCCCCATCTGCTCGAGCATCGCCCGACAGGCCGGCACGATGTCGAGGGTCTCGAACGTGACGCCGAGGGCGTGGGCGAGGTCGGTGGCGTTGTTCCTCGTGTGGTCGGAGGTGGCGAAGCCGGGCATGGTGAACGCGAGGATGTCGGTGCGCGGCCGACCCATGCGGTCCATGGCCTGGGCGGCGACGAGCAGCGCGTGGGTCGAGTCGAGGCCGCCCGAGACGCCGATGACGATCTTCGGCTGCCCGATGGCGCGCAGCCGTTGCTCCAGCCCGGAGACCTGGATGTTGTACGCCTCGTAGCAGTCCTGGGCCAGCCGGTCGGGATCGGCCGGCACGAACGGGAAGCGGGCCAGCGGACGCCGCAGCCCGAGATCGCCGGTGGGCCGTCCCAGCTCGAAGGAGACCGTGCGGAATTCGGAGACGCGGTCGGCGTGGACGCGGCGGTTGTCGTCGAAGGTGCCCTGCCGGATGCGCTCCTGGTGCAGCGTCGCGACGTCCACATCGGCCACGGACGCCCGTGGCCCGGCCGGGAAGCGCTCGGATTCGGCCACCAGCGAGCCGTTCTCGTAAATCATCGTCTGGCCGTCCCAGGAGAGGTCGGTGGACGATTCGCCCTCCCCGGCGGCTGCGTAGACGTAGGCGGCGAGGTAGCGGGAGCTGGCCGAGGCGCACAAGAGGTGGCGGTCGACGGCCTTCGCGACGGTGATGGGGGAGCCCGACAGGTTGGCGATCACCGTCGCCCCGGCCAGCGCGGCCTCGGCGGCGGGCGGGATCGGCACCCACAGGTCCTCGCACACCTCGATGGCGAGCACGAGGTTCGGCACGTCGGTGGCCTCGAAGAGCAGGTCGACGCCGAAGGGAACATCCTGGCCGGCGACCGAGATCTCGCCGGTGACGTCGGCGCCCGACCCGATCTGCCGCGCTTCGTAGAACTCGCGGTACGTGGGGAGGTAGACCTTCGGCACGACGCCGAGGACGCGGCCGCGGTGGATCACGACCGCGCAGTTGTACACGCGGTGCAGGCTGCGCAGCGGGGCGCCGACGATCAGGACGGTGCCGAGCTCCTTCGACGCCTCCACGAGATCGACCAGGGCATCGGCCGCGGCGTCCAACACCGTGTCCTGCAGCAGCAGGTCCTCGATGGAGTAGCCGACGAGCCCCAGCTCGGGGAACACGGCGAGCGCCACGCCGGCGTCCGACAGCTCGCGCGCCTGGGTGAGAATGCCCGCGGCGTTGCGGCTCGGGTCGACGAGCCGGAGGGGCTGTGTGGCGGCGGCGACCCGCACGAATCCGTGGTCGTAGAGGTTCCGGAAGTCCATGCCGCCCAGCATCCCATCCCCGCGCACCGCGGTGGGGACGCCCGACCCTTCAGTCCTCGGGGAAGTCCGGATCGTAGCCCGTGAGCGGTGCGAGGGGGTTTCCGTCGGCATCGATCTCGTGGGTCGTCACCAGCATGCGGCGCAGCCAGGGGCTGCCGAAGGTGGTGGCCAGCGCGCAGTCGGCGGCGTCGCGCCCCCGCGAGATCGCCACGTGACCCTTGCGGCGGGCGTTGTGGCGCGGGTCGATCGTCCACCAGCGGTCCCCGAGGTACACCTCGGTGAACGCGTGGAAGTCCATCTCGACCGGCGGCGGGGGCACGTCCATGTCGGGCAGGTAGCCCGACACGTAGCGGGCCGGGATGTTCATCGCGCGGCACAGCGCGATGAACGTGTGCGCCAGGTCGCGACAGATGCCGTAGCCGTTGTTGAACGCGTCGACGGCGGTGTACCAGCTCATCGTCGAACCCGTCCGGTACTGGACGCGCTCGTGGACGAAGTCCGAGATCGCCTGCACGCGACGGTAGCCGGGCTCCAGGTCGCCGAAGAGTGTCCAGGCGTCGCGGCTCAGCACGTCCGATTGGCAGTAGCGGCTCGGCAACAGGAACGGCAGCGCCTCGTCGGGCAGTTCCTCGATCGGTGTCTGCGGAGCGTCGAGGTCCGCCTCGTCGAGGGCGTCCGGCACCTTGACGATGGCCCGATAGCGGTACACCGACTCCCCGGCGGGCAGGATGAACCGCTTGCCCACGTTGCCGTACAGGTCGGTGTAGTCGGTCATCTCGATGTCGGGCGAGGTGCGCCACTCGCTCGAGAGGGTCTCGACCTCGTCGTGCTTGTGCTCGATCATGGCGAGGGTCGGCGTGGGGAGCGGGGCGACGTGCCGGAAGCTGGCACCGAGCACGAGCGTTCGGGTGTTCATCGAATCCTTTGCGAAAGAGCCGGCCGGGTGGCCTGACAAGGACGGGCGCCCCCATTGTGTCCGGTCGGCACCCGTTCGCGCATCATGGTGACATGGTTGAAACATTCCGGATCGTCGCGACGGATGCCGGACCCGGTCGGCTGCATCTCACCACTGCGGCCGAGCCCACGGCCGTCCTCGTGCTCGGCGGCGGCCACTCGGGCCAGATCGCGACCGTCGATCTGGACGCCCTCGCCGCCGCGCTGCCCGAACGCGGCGTCGCCGTCGCGCGCTACGAGCTGCCCTGGCGCGTGGCCGGCCGCAGCGCCGGGCCGCGGCCGCCGGCGTCCGACCCGCTCTGGAACGCCGGGGGGGACGCCGTGCGTGACGAGTTCTCCGGCCTGCCGCTGCTCACCGGCGGGCGCAGCGCCGGGGCGCGGATCGCCTGCCGCACGTGGACGCCCGCGGTCGCCGGCGTCGTCGCGTTGTCGTTTCCCTTGCACCCGCCGGGCCGGCCGGACGCCTCGCGTCTCGCGGAGCTGACCCCGGTGGCGGCCCCGGTCCTGCTCGTCTCCGGGGCCCGGGATCCCTTCGGCTCCCCTGACGAGCTGGGCGCCGCGCTGGCGTCCGACCACGCGTCCGAACGCGAGCTGGTGATCGTGCCGGGCGCGACCCACTCGTTCCCTCGCCCGACGGCGTCCACCGTGGTGGACGCCGTGGCCGCGTTCGTGGGCCGGCTGGCGCCGACGCGGTAGCTGATCAGTCGTTGCGGCGCACCTGCGCGGTCAGGACGCGGCGGCGCAGCGGCCGCGTGGATTCGGCGGCCAGCAGGGTCATCGCGAGGGCCGCGCCGACGCTGAGCGCCAGGATGGCCGTCCCCGTGCTGCCGATCCCGAAGCCGCCGGGCAGCTGCATCGCGATGGGCAGGCCGGCAAACACCCCCAGTGTGAGCGACACGCCGAGCGAGAACACCAGCGGCAGCACCACCTGATGGCGGCGCACGGCGGCGTCCAGGCCCGGCGGCACGCCCATCTTGTCGAGGGCGACGAGCTCGTCGGAGCGGTCGACGACATCCGAGCCCTGCGCCAGCGCGGTGGAGGCCGCCCCCACGACCAGCGCGATCGCGAGCGTCAGCAGGGCGCCGTTGCGGATGTCGCCGATGAGCATGGCGCTCAGCACGTCGAGGTCGGCGAAGGCGGGGTTGTCGAGCGGGATCGCGGCCAACATGCCCACCAGCACGCCCAGCAGGGAGAGCGAACTGACGTTGCGCCAGGCGCCGCGGGGGTCGGCGACGATGCGCCGCATCGCGAGCAGGCGGGCGGGGGAGCCGGTGCGGACGCCCATCCGCGCGATCAGCTGCAGCAGCCACGGCGCGAACAGGTTGATCATGGTGAGGGTGAACGCGAGCATGCCGGCGAAGGTGAGCCCCATGGCGAGGCCCCCCAGCGGAAGCTGCATCAGGGCGCTCAGCCCGATCACCGCGAGGACGCCCAGCGCGAGGGCGAGGACGCGCCAGGCGCGCAGCGCGGGGCTGGGCTGCTGCCGGGTCACCCCCAGCGGTGAGATGCGCACCTGCGTCAGACCCAGCACCGTGGACGCCGCGGCCAGCGCGAGGATCACCGCGATCACGCCGAGCCAGCACCACCACGGCATGAGCAACTCGTGGGCGCCGATCGGTGCGTGCTGGAAGCTCAGGAGGCTCAGCAGCGGCACGCAGGCGCCCCAGGCCAGCAGGCCGAGCACGACGCCGACCGCCGCCTGCACCAGTCCCTCCACCACGCTCATGCCGACGACCTCGCCGCCGGTCATGCCGATCAGACGCAGGGACGCCAGCCGGCGCGCCCGACCGCGGGCGCCGAGGCGGGCGGCGGCGCCGCCGAGCGCGAGGATCGGCAGCACGAGCAGCGCGCACGCCATGGCGGCCAGGACGACGTACATGGTGGTGTAGACCGGAGCCTCGCTGGCGCCGTTCTCGAGGAGCCACGCAGGGACGTCCTCCCTGCGGCGCACGAACATCCAGGTGCCGGAGGCGACCACGAACGACAACCACGCGGCAACCGCGTAGGCGGCGACGGCGAAGGCGTCCAGCGCGCCGGCACCGCGGGCGTCGGCGAGGCGGGCCGTCGCGAGGCGTCCGGCCAGAGTCAGCGTCGCGCTCATCGGAGG
>JAKDIK010000411.1 GCA_030450535.1 Propionibacteriaceae bacterium | reverse complement strand
ACATCTCTCGAACCAACCCCCGACCCAGCACCCGGGGCACCGCGCTCGCGTCCGCCCGCGGAAGTGATGGCGCAGGCGGGGAGGTCCGGTGGGACGCCCGGTGTGCTCGCACGGGCCCACCACGGCTCGGTGTCGCGCGAGCAGCGCGCCGAGACCGAGGAGGCGCTGAAGGCCGGCCGGCTGCCCGCCGTGGTGGCCACCAGCTCGCTGGAATTGGGCATTGACATGGGGGCGGTCGATCTCGTCGTCCAGGTCGAGGCGCCGCCCTCGGTCGCCTCCGGTCTGCAGCGCGTCGGCCGCGCGGGCCACCAGGTGGGGGCGGTCTCGCGCGGGGTCTTCTTCCCGAAGTACCGCGGCGACCTCGTGGCCAGCGCGGTCATCGTCGAGCGCATGCGGGCAGGGGCGATCGAGGCGCTGGCGATTCCCGCCAACCCGCTCGACGTGCTCGCCCAGCAGATCGTCGCGATCGTCGCCCTCGACGACATCAGCGTCGATGAGCTGCACGACCTCGTCCGGCGCTCGGCCCCCTTCGCGACCCTGACCCGTGGCGTCCTCGAGGCCGTCCTCGACATGCTCGCCGGCCGCTACCCGGCCGAGGAGTTCTCCGAGTTGCGGCCGCGTTTGGTCTGGGACCGCGCGACCGGCACGCTCTCCGCACGCCGAGGCGCCCAGCGCATCGCGGTCACCTCGGGCGGCACCATCCCCGATCGCGGCCTGTTCGGCGTGTTCATTGCCGGCGACGGCCCCGGACGCCGGGTCGGTGAGCTCGACGAGGAGATGGTTTACGAGTCGCGGGTCGGCGACGTGATCACCCTCGGCACGACCTCGTGGCGCATCGAGCAGATCACCCACGACCAGGTGCTGGTCACACCGGCGCCCGGCGAGCCCGGACGGCTGCCGTTCTGGCGCGGCGACACCATCGGCCGACCGATCGAACTGGGAGAGGCGGTCGGGCGCTTCCTGCGCGAGATCGGCTCGCTGGCGTCCGATCCGGCCAGGGCGCGACTGGCCGAGGCCGGTCTCGACCCCTGGGCCGCCGACAACCTGCTGGCCTACCTGGCCGACCAGCGCGCGGCGACGGGCCACCTGCCCACCGACAAGACGATCGTCGTCGAGCGTTTCACCGACGAGCTCGGCGACTGGCGGGTGGTCATCCACTCCCCCTTTGGGGCTCCGGTCCACGCTCCCTGGGCGCTGGCGATCGCGGCACGCCTGCAGGAGCGCTACGGCGTCGACGTCCAGGCCATGCACGCCGACGACGGCATTGTCCTGCGGCTGCCCGACGTCGGTGACCCCGACGAGGGTCCCGCGCGGCACGACGACCTGCTCGAACTGATCCTGCTCGACCCCGACGAGGTGGCACCCCTGGTCACCGATCAGATCGGCGGGAGCGCGCTGTTCGCGAGCCGGTTCCGTGAGTGCGCCGGCCGGGCGCTGTTGCTGCCCAACCGGCGACCGGGCCATCGTCAGGCCCTGTGGCAGCAGCGGCAGCGGTCGGCAGCGTTGCTGGCGGTGGCGGCGCAGTATCCGGCGTTTCCGATCGTGCTGGAAGCCGTCCGGGAGTGTCTTCAGGACGTCTTCGACGTGCCCGGTCTCGCCGAGCTGATGCGCCGCGTACGGGCGCGCGAGGTGACCATCACCGAGGTCACGACGCCCCAGCCGAGCCCGTTCGCGTCCAGCCTGCTCTTCGGTTACGTCGCGCAGTTCCTCTACGAGGGGGATTCGCCGCTCGCCGAGCGGCGGGCGGCGGCGCTGAGCCTC
>JAKDIK010000197.1 GCA_030450535.1 Propionibacteriaceae bacterium | reverse complement strand
TACTGCACCGACTGCACGATCACGACGATGACGGCGACGGTGATCCAGGTGATCGCCCAGTCGAAGCGCTGGTAGCCGTAGCTCAGCGCGAACGCGCCCAGGCCACCGCCGGCGACGATTCCGGCCAGCGCCGACATGTCGACGACCGCGACGAACAGGAACGTGTACGCCAGGATCAGCGGCGCCAGCACCTCGGGAATCGCCACGGTGCGGATGATCGTCCACGTGGACGCCCCCATCGACCGCGCCGCCTCGACCACGCCCGGATCGAGCGACACCAGCGACTGCTCGACCAGCCGCGCCGAGGCGAAACTCACCATGAGCGCAGCGGGAAAGATGAACGCGTTCGTGCCGATGCTCGACCCGACCACCGCCAGCGTCAGCGGCCCCATGGCCGCGATGAAGATGATGAACGGGATGGGCCGGAAGAAGTTGATGAGCACGTTGAGCAGGTTGAACACCAGCGCGTTCGGCCGCAGGCCGCCCTTGCGCGTCACGAACAGGCACACGCCGAGCCCCAGGCCCACCAGGCCACCGACGCCGAGCGCGATCGCCACGATGTAGAGCGTCGTGCCGATGGCCTCGACGAAGATGCCGCCGTTGGTGGCGAAGTCGAACTTCATGGCCGCTCCTGTCCCGCCACGAGGGCGTCCCGATCGTGTTCGGTGACGCCGCCGGAGCCGGCCAGCTCGGCCAGCGCGGCCGCCACGCCGGCGTCCGGGCCTGTGACCGCGTAGGTGAGCGAGCCGTAGGGCCGCTCGGCGATCTCGATGATGCCGCCGTAGATGACACGCGCCTCGAGGCCGTGCCGGGCGAACACCGAGCTGCGCTCGGCGTCGGTGTGCGCGTCATCGACGATCGGCACGGTGATGAGGCGTCCGGGGTGGGACGCCGCGAGCCGGCCGAGCGCCCCGTCGGTGGGCTTGTCGCGCATCGTCGCCGCCACGAACCGCTGCGTCACCGGCGCGGTGGGCCGGGCGAAAATCGAGTACACATCGCCGATCTCCACCGCGCGCCCGTTCTCCATGATGAGGACGCGGTCGCACAGGTAGCGCACCACGTCCATCTCGTGGGTGATGAGGACGATCGTCACCCCCAGCTCGGCGTTGACGCGCCGCAGCACATCGAGCACCTCGCGGGTGGTCTGCGGATCGAGCGCCGAGGTGCACTCGTCGGCGAGCAGGATCTTGGGGTTCGTCGCCAGCGCCCGGGCGATGCCGACCCGCTGCTTCTGCCCCCCGGAGAGCTGGGACGGGTAGGCGTCCGCCTTCTCGGTGAGGCCCACGAACGCCAGCAGCTCGGCCACACGCGCCGCCCGCCGCTCCTTCGACCACTTCGCCAGACGCAACGGATAGGCGACGTTCTCGGCGATGGTCTTGGAACCGAACAGGTTGAACTGCTGAAAGATCATGCCGATGTCGGGCCGCACGGCGCGCAGCTGCTTCTCGGTCATGGCCGACACCTCGTGGCCGTCGACGACGAGGCGTCCGGACGACACGGGCTCCAACCCGTTGATGAGCCGCACGAGCGTCGACTTGCCGGCCCCGGAGAAGCCGATGACGCCGAAGATCTCCCCGGGGTCTATGTCAAGCGTCACATCGTCGACGGCGTGCACGGCCAGCGATCCGTCGAAGACCTTGTGCACGCCATCGAAGGCGATGATGGGTTCAGCCATCGCAGTGGTGTGTCAGGAGTTCGCGCGAAGCGACTCGGTGACGCCGGCGAGGATCTGCTGGAGCTCCTCGGGGGTGTCGTCCACGATCACCGCCGAATCGGCCGACTGCTCCGCCAGCGCCGCCTCGAAGTCGGCGTCATGGAAAAGCGTCGCGAGCTGCAGCAGGCGCTCGTTGTCGGCGTCCGCCGCGCGCACCACGAACACGTTGATGTAGGGCTGCGCCGACTCGTCGGCCGGATCGTCCTCGGCCAGCGCCGCGGAGGGATCGAGGCCGGCGTCGTTGACGAAGTCGTTGTTGACGACGGCGCCGGCGATCGACGGCAGCGCGGTGACGGTCTGCTGGGCGTCCATCGGGGCGACGGTCACGCGGGAGGCGGCCGGGTCGATGTCCTCCTCGGCGGCGATGATGCCGGTGCCCTCGCGCAGCGTCAGCAGGCCGTTCTCGGCGAGCAGGTGGATGGCGCGTGACTTGTTGGTCTCGTCGTTCGGCACCGCGATCTGGGCGCCCTCCTCGATGTCGGCGAGCGAGGTGGCCGAGTTGCTGTACAGCGCCAGCGGGTAGATCGCGGTGGACGCGATCGGCACCAGATCGGCGTTGTTGTCGATGTTGTAGCGCGCCAGGTACAGCAGGTGCTGGAACTGATTCGCGGTGAGCGACCCGTCGGTGACGGCCGGGTTCGGGGTGGTGTAGTCGGTGAAGTCCCGGATCTCGACGTCGATCCCGAGCTCGGTCGCCTTCTCGGTGAAGACGGCCCACTCCGGGGAGCTGGCGCCGACGACACCGATGCTGATGGTGGAATCCTCGCTCGTGGCGGTGGTGGTGCCGCCCGAGGGGGCCGAGCAGCCGGCGAGGGCGAGGGTGAACGCTGCGGCAACGGCAGCGACGGACGTGGTGAAGCGCATGGTGATGACCCTTGTCTGGAAGTCTGTCTGGTGAACAGGTGCGTGGAGAGTTGCGGGGTGAGGGTGCGTCCGCCGGGGACGGCGAGCGCGCAGGCGTCAACGACAGCGGTGCGAGCTCGCCCTCATCATGTCGATGTGGCGGCGCGACCAACAAGCCATGGGCTGCCGGTCGACGTGCACGTGACGCGCCACGAGAACCTCCGAACCTGTGGGGCCGGGCGGAACACTCCCGACCAAGTTGTGCAACAGACTAGTACTCGCGCCCGCGGCGTCCCCAATCGGGTGACCGTGTTGCCGTCGGACCCGCCGATCCCGACAGAGTCAGTCGGCGTAGACGTGCGGGGCCAGGGTCCCCACGTCGGTGAGATTGCGGTACTTGCCGGCGTAGTCGAGCCCGTAGCCGACGACGAACTCGTCGGGCAGGTCGAAGCCGACGTACTTCACCTCGACGGCGCTCTTGGCGGCCTCGGGCTTGCGGAACATCGTCATGATCTCCAGGCTCGCCGGCTTGCGGGAGGCCAGGTTCTGCATGAGGTAGGCCAGCGTGAGGCCGGTGTCAATGATGTCCTCGACCACGAGCACGTGCCGGCCCTCGATGTCGGTCGTGAGATCCTTCAGGATGCGGACGACACCCGAGCTCTGGGTGCCGGAGCCGTACGACGAAATCGCCATCCAGTCCATTTCGATGTGACTGCTCAGGGCCCGGGAGAGGTCGGCCATGACCATGACCGCTCCGTTGAGGACGCCGACGAGCAGGAGATCCTTGCCCTCGTACTCGGCGTCGATCTCGGCCGCCACCGCGCGCAGGCGCTCGGCCACCTGCTCCTGGGTGTACAGCACTTGGGTGAGTTCCGAACCGATCTGCGAGGCCTCCACGCGCCCAGCCTAACGCGGATGGGGGGTCCACATCAGCCGACCCTGCCCGCGGGACACCCGGCCGCCCGCCACGTCGACGCCGCGCTGGCCGTGCCAGTCGGTGACGAGCCGTTCCACGGCGCTCACGTGGCCGGCCGACACATCGCTCGCGCCCACCCCGGTGAGCCACGCGCGCAGGGTGAGGCGGCGCAGCGCGGGAGCGAGGGTGGCCAAATGGGCGCAGTCGTCGCGCAGCGCGGGTTCGGTGGCCTCGGCCACCAGGCCGAGCACGTGGGCGGCGTCACGGTTCTGGCGGGCGGTGCGGGCGAGGGCGTCGCGGACGCCGGGCCCCAGCTCGCGTTCGAGCACCGGCAACACCACCTCGCGGACGCGCACGCGCGCGAACCGGCGGTCGTGGTTCATGGGGTCGGCCCAGGGCTGAAGGCCCAGCTCGGCGCACGCCGCCGCCGTCACCTCGCGGCCCAGCCCCAGCAGGGGCCGGCGGTGCGGGCCGCGGTCGGGAGCCATGCCGGCCAGCGACAGGACGCCTGAGCCGCGCGCCAGCCCCAGGAGCACGGTCTCGGCCTGGTCATCGAGGGTGTGACCGAGCAGGACGCACTCCCCCGGCCGGGCGGACGCCTCAAGCGCGGCGTAGCGGGCGCGGCGCGCGGCGGCCTCGACGCCCTCGCCGGCGTCCCGGACGGTGACGCCGGCCACCTCGGCCGCCAGCCCGAACGCCGCGAGGCGCTCGACGACGGCCGCGGCGAGAACGTCCGAGCCGGGCTGGAGGCCGTGGTCGACGACGAGGGCGCGGACGGGCGTCCCGCGGCGTCCGGCCACGTGGTGGGCGGCCCAGGCCAGCGCGAGGGAGTCGGCACCGCCGGAGCAGGCGACCAGCCAGCCGGCCTCGGGGAGGGCGTCCACGGCCTGCACCACCGCGAGGGTGGCGGCCCCGAGCGCCCGGCGGGCCATCAGCCGTGGACGCGCGTGACCCACCGCGCCGGGTCGGCGATCTCCTCGGCGCTCGGCAACTGCCCGGCGGCGTCGTAGACGACGTTCAGCCCGTCGACGCCGACCCGGTCGATCACGGCTCGGCAGAAGCGGGCGCCGTCACGGTACTGGGCGAGCTTGGCGTCCATGCCGAGCAGCCGGTTGAGCACCGCGATCCAGCCGCCGCGGCTGCGCCGCGCCTCGAAGGTGCGCCGGATCTGGGCGACGGTGGGCACGACGTCGGGGCCGACGCGGTCCATCATGTCGTCGGCGTAACCCTCCAACAGGCTCATGGCCGCGCTGACACGGGCGAACACCACTCGCTGCTCGGCGCTCAACGCCGCCTCGACGAGGTTGTGCGGGCGCTCCCCGCGCGGACCGCCGGAGCCGTCGGCGAGCAGAAGCCCCATCTCGGAGATGAGGTGGTCGCGCAGCCAGGGGGCGCGGGCGAACTGCAGGCGGTGGGTCTGCTCGTGCAGACACACCCACAGGTGGAAGTCGCGCGGACGCACCGACATCGCCTTTTCGATCTTCTCGACGTTGGGCGCCACGACGAGCAGCTGCGGCTCGGCGAGGAACGGCAGCCACTGGCCGAGGATGCGGGTGCCCAGCGCGGCGAGGACGACGCCGAGCTGGACGCCGTTGGCGCGGGCCGAGGCGCGCTCGGTGAGCCCCGTCCGGGCCGGGAGGCCCCCGGCCGCCTCGTCGAGCATCGTGACGGCCATGTCGACGTTCGCGCGCAGCCACGTGGCGCGGTCGACGACCTTCATCGGGCCGCCGGTGGTGTCGGGCAGCCCGGTCACGGCGGCGACGGGTTCGACGGACGCGGCGGCCGCCCACCGCAGCGACGCGACAAGGCGCGCGGCGGAGTCCGCGTCGAGCGAGGGTCCCGGGGGCAGGACCGCCGTTCCGGCGGAGATCGCGGCGGCGGCGTCGATGTGCGGGACCGAGGACATGGGCGTCAGCCTAGTCAGCAGCCGCAGGACGCCAGCGCGGCGCTCGCGCGGTCGAGCCAGGCGCGGGCCGAGGTCTGCCCGGCGCCGCCGGACACCATGAACGCGAACACCAGCGGCTGGCCGTCGGCGGTCACGACGTACCCGGCGAGGGTGTTCA
>JAKDIK010000410.1 GCA_030450535.1 Propionibacteriaceae bacterium | reverse complement strand
ATCACTGGTGCGGCGCGGCTCCGGCGGGCGCCCCGGGCCGTCGCGGCCAACCCGGGACCGCGGCGGCACGGGGCGCGGCGGCGCCCCGACAGCGTGACCGAGCGCGTCCTCGCCCTCGACGGCGAGTTGGCCGCCCATCTGGTGCACAGCGACGCCCTCGCGGAGCACGCCGAGGACGTGATCGCGCAGGTCGCGTCCTCGCCGAAGTCCCGCCGCAAGGAGATCTACGCGTCGATGCGCACGGCCGCCTCGATGGCCGCCGAGCGCACCGAGCTCGCCGGGCTCGTGGACGACTACCAGCGGCTCAAGCGCTCGCTCGGGGCGGTCGAGTTCGCCGACCAGATGGGCGTGGCGGCCCGACTGGCTGGCGCCGTCGGCTCGGTGGGGGTGGCGCTGCGCGAGCAGTTCAAGGTGGTGTTGCTGGATGAGTACCAGGACACCTCCAGCGCGCAGGCGCAGCTGCTGGCCGAGCTGTTCGGCGGCGGCCACCCGGTGACGGCGGTCGGCGACCCGTGCCAGGCGATCTACGGCTGGCGCGGCGCGGCGGCGGCCAACATCATCTCGTTCGCCACCCAGTTCCCGCGCCACGACGGGACCCGGGCGACCCGCTACGCGCTGACCGTGAACCGACGCTCGGGCCAGAGGATCCTTGATGCCGCCAACGCCCTGGCAGCGCCCCTGCGCGCCGACGAAGAACTGCAGTGGGACGGCATCGACGTCGACCTCGTCGCGCCCGAGGGCACCCCTTCCGGCGACATCACCGTGGCCTCGTTCGACACGTGGCCGAACGAGGTGGACTGGGTGGTCGACCGGATCGCCGCCAGCCACGACGCCGCTGTGGTGCGGCGCTGGTCGGACGTCGCGGTGCTGGCCCGACGCAACGCGCACATCCGGCCGCTGTACGCGGCCCTCGCGGCGCGCGACATCCCCGTCGAGATCGTCGGCCTCGACGGTCTGCTGCAGGTGCCCGAGGTCGCCGACGTCGTCGCGACGCTGCGGGTGCTGGCAGACGCCACCGCCAACCCCGATCTCATTCGGCTGCTGACCGGGCCGCGGTGGGCGATCGGTCCGGCGGATCTGGGGGTGCTCGGACGCCGTGCGCGCGATCTCGCCGGAGGCGACCGTCCCGGCGACGACGCCACCGCCGCGCAGGAAATCGCGGCGATCATCGACGAGACCACGTCTGCCCGCTCGCCGAGCCTGATCGAGGCGCTCGCCGACCTCGGTGAGGGGCCCTACAGCACCGAGGGACGCCGCCGGCTGACGGCCGCGGCGTCCGAACTCGCGGTGCTGCGGGCGCGGGCGGACTCCCCGGTCACCGACCTGGTGCGCCGCGTCATCGCCACCCTGGGGCTGGAGGTCGAGTGCGGGCTGCGCGGCCCCGACGGGCTGCGGCAGTTGGACGCCTTCGTCGCGCAGGTGGCCGGCTACGCCGACATCGACGGTGACGGCTCGCTCGTCGGGTTGCTGGGCTGGCTGCGGGCCGAGGAGGAGCGCGGCGTCGGGCTGGAGCAGGCCGTGCCGACGGCCGACAACTCGGTGAAGCTGCTCACGATCCACCGCGCGAAGGGACTGGAGTGGGAGCTGGTGTTCCTGCCGGCGCTGGCCGACAAGGTGTTTCCCTCCGACCGCGTCCAGGGAAACTGGCTGAAAAGCGCGGCCGTGCTGCCCGCCGATCTGCGTGGGGACGCCGACCACATCGCCCAACTCGGCGAGGTCAGCGACGCCGCCGCCAAGGATTACGCCGAGGCGCTCAAGACCGAGGC
>JAKDIK010000196.1 GCA_030450535.1 Propionibacteriaceae bacterium | reverse complement strand
GTACCCCTTCTCGTCCACGTTCGTTCCCACGCCCGACGACTTCCCCCCGACCGCCCACGTGACCGGCTACTGGTTCCTGGACGGTGATGCCGATCCCCCGCCCGAGCTCGTCGAGTTCGTCGCGGCGGGGCGTCCGGACGTGTATCTCGGCTTCGGGTCCATGGCGCTCGGCGGACTCCGCGAGCAGCTCTCGGACGCCGTGAGTGGCGCACTGCGCCGGACCGGGCTGCGCGCCGTCGTCGGCGCCGGCTGGGGCGGGGTGAGCGCCGAGGGCCTGACGGAGGGCACGCTGGCCGTGGGACACGTTCCGCACGACTGGCTGCTGCCGAGGGTCGGCGCGGCCGTGCACCACGGCGGCGCCGGCACTGTGGGCGCCACGCTGCGGGCCGGGCGGCCGAGTCTGGTCTGCCCGCTGCTCGGCGACCAGCCGTGGTGGGGGCAGCGGATCCACGCTGGCGGTCTGGGCCCCGCACCGATCCCGATGAAATCGCTCACGGCCGACACGCTGGCCGCCGGGCTGGAACGCCTGGTCGCCGACCCGCCTGCAGCCGAGCGTGCCGCGGCGCTGGGCGCACGGATCCGCGCCGAGGACGGCATCGGTCAGGCGATCCGTGTGCTCGAGAGCATCGCGCCCTCCTGAAGCAGCGGCTGGTGAAGGGCGCACGACAGCATAGGCTCAAGTCATGCCCCGATCATCGGACGAGGAGCGACGCCGTCGCCACCGGAACGCCCCATCGCAGCGCCACGACAGCCGCCGGACGCGGAACGAGGACCCGCCCCTCATCCAGGAGATGGCGGGGTACCTGAACGACGACGACGTGTTGGGCCTGCTGGCTCAGGTATCGGGCCTCCTCCACGTCCTTGACCCGGGCCGCGACCACATCCTGACGCGCAGCCAGACCCCGACCGGCAACGTCGCCGTGGATCGCGGCCAGTTCGTCCGCTCGCTCATCGACATCGACCTGCGTGAGACGACGGCGATCCTCACCGCCTGGCAGCACCTGGCGGCTGACGAACTCGAGTCCCGGCTCATCACGAACGAACTTCGACGCCGCCATCACCCCCTGCCCGGCTGGCTGACGACGCTCGGCCAGGCGCGCGTCGCTCGGGTGGCCACCATGCGCGACGCCTTCGGCGACGTCGACCAGTACCTCGTCGAGCTTCACTGGGGACCTGGCGTCGTGCTGACGCTGGTCGCCATGATGGACGCCAACCTGGGCTACGCCCTGGCCGACGGCTTCGCCCTGCCCGTCTCGATCGACGAGGTGCAGCGGATCGCGGCGGGCAGCCCCGAACCGATCACGTTCGAGGACGTCGATCCGGCGCAGGCCCGCGCGCGCGTCGAGCAGGGGGTGGAGCATTCGGCGATGATCGTCCCCCCGATCGAGACGGAGTCGTGGCCCCTGGCCGGCCCACTGCTGGAGTGGGCGGTGCGGCTGCTCCCCACCGGCGGATCGGGGCGCGACTTCTCCAGCGACGGTGACGCGGTCGAGCCCGCCCGGATCGCGGCAGACTTCGCCGCGTCCCGCCACGCCCGCGGCCTGGACCGCCACCTCGCCACGTCGATCGCCGAGAGCCTGTGCTGGTTCGCGGAGTTCAACTGCGGCGACCCCCTGCGGTGGAGCCCCGTCAAGGTCGAGCAAGTGCTGGAGGACTGGTGGCCGCGCAAGGTCGTCGCGCCGAGCGAAGAACAGGACGCCGTGCCCGACGTGCTGGCCGCTTTCGTCCGCTACTGCGGAGCCACCAAGGGCCTCGGCAGGGCCCAGGTCAGCGAGATCGTCCGGGCCATCGAGGACTCACGGCCCGTGTATCAGCAACTCCTCGCGAGTCCGGGCCGCGATCCGGCCACCATGCTGGCTCGGTTGGCGGCCGGTCTGCCTCTCGACGGGGATGACGGCTCGTTCGAGCCGAGCGACTGGGACCAGCTCGACATGCTCGAGGTACTGGCGGACCGCGTCGGGGGCCGCGAGACCTTGGATGAGCTGACCACCGACCCGCTGCCCGACGAGGCATTCTCGTGGGAGGGGCTACCCGACGACATCCGACCGCGTGTCGAATTGGTACTGGCCGAACTCGATCCGCGCGCGGAGAGACTGTTCGACGTGGAGTTCCGGACGGCCTGCCGCCGACTCCTCACCCACGTGGCGCTCACGCACCCCGAGATCTTCCGACGCCGGGGCTCGGAGGTGACGGCCGCCTGCGCGATCGCCTACCTGGTGGCGGACGCCAACGACTTCATCGGCGCGCGCGGCGTCTACGCCAAGACCCTCGCCGAACGCTTTGGGCTCTCCGCCATGCCGACGTCCCGCGCCGACACCTTCCGCCGCGCGGCCCGCGACGGAGGGTGGACCAATGCGCTGGGCGGTGTCTGCAACCCCGACCTGCTCACGTCGCAGGGGCGTCGGAAACTCATCGAGAGCCGGGATTGGTGGCGGGACCGGGCCTGAACCACCCACTCGCGACCGCGGTCGGCGAGCAGGCCCTGGATGAGGATTCGGGTCGGTAGACCAACCAGAATCCTCGTCTCGCGGCCCCTCACACGCCGTGGAGGTGCCAACGGCCCGGCCCCCCAGGGGCCGGGCCGCTCAGCGGACGTCACCTCACGGATTGCGGAACACCTGGGTGCGGAAGTTCCACTGCTCCGGACGCTCGCCGACCACCTCGAACAGGATCGTCTCGGTGTGCCGTTCGCCGTGGTCGTCGACCCACGCCCAGTCCGCCCGGTGGACGCCGTCGGGCAGATCGGCTGCCAGCGGCGTCCGCCACAGGTGGGTCATGGTCAGGGCGACGTTGTTGCCCGGACGCGGAGCTGACGGTCCGTACTGCGACCCGCCGTACAGGCTGAAACCCTGCGCGTCCGGATCGCCGGAGGTGGACTGGAACGCGAACCGGGCCACCGCCAATTGCCTGGTGGCGGCGTAGGGGTCGGCCCATTCGACGCCGGCCCGGCGCTCCTCGCCGCGCATCGGTTGGGTGTGCTCAGCAGCCACCGGGGCGGCGCCGTCGATCGCTACCGTGACCTTCGACTCGGAGGTGGCGTTCCAGACGTTCGAGGTCAACCACGAGCCCTCGGCCAGATCGGCCCGCGAGACCATCGCCTGATCGCCCAGGTCGCCGACCGACAGGGGCGGCACCGCCTCGCGGTCGCTGACCGGATTGCTCTGGCGCCAGTCCAGCAGGGTCTGCGCCCACTGGCGCCAATGCGGGGTGCTGACCCCGAGACCCATCTGGTCGCCCGCGCGTCCTGTGGCGTGGAAGGATCCGATGTTCGCGCGGCGTCCGAGCTGGAACACGAAGTAGCCGGGCAGTGCCCCGTCACGCTGGATGGCGTTGGGCACGCCGTCCACGTTGACGTCGCCGGAGTACCAGTCGCCCGAGATCGCGCCCACCACGACGTTGTCGTAGGGCAGGGACGCGAGCCCGACCGCCTCCTGCCACTCGGCCAGCGAGTCACCGGCCACCATGTGCTCCAAGGAGTGCGTATGGCCGGAGAAGGCAACCACGTCACGGCCCGCCAGGATGCGGTTCAGCTCCACCACGTCCTGGGTCTGGTGCTGGGTGGAGGCCGAGTCGGCGTGCGACACCAAGGTAATCTGGGACGCCACGACGATCTTCGTGCGCCGCGACACTTGGGAGAGATCCTGCCGGATCCACTCCAAGGTCTCCGCGCCCAGTTGCCCGGAATAGCGCGGGCGGGCCGCAGGGTCGGCGCAGTGGGGACGCCGGCCGTCGGCGTTCATGTCCGGCGTGCACGGGTATTTCACCGTGTTGAGCGCCAGTACGTGAACGTCTCCCACCTCGAAGGAGTAGTTCTCCGGCCCCCACGCCTGCCGGTAGGAGTCGAACGCCCACGCGGTGTCGGTGGCGTCGATGTCGTAGTCGTGATTGCCGGGCAGCCCGTGCAGCACCTTGTTGATGGCCGCCAAGTTGCGTTGCAGTCTGGGGTACATGCCGAGGTCGTCGCCGGCGATGTCCCCCACCAGCAGGGCGCCGCACGCGTTGGCGCTGGTCTCGGTGACGATCTCGCGGAAGGCGCCATTCCGGGCATGGCTGATTTCCATCTCCGAGTACGTCTGGACATCCCCCATGACGACGCAGTTGGCGTCCCCCGAGCGGCTGGCGCGGTTCTCGGCGAGCGGGAAGTTGACGGCATCGGGCAGCGGTCCGGTCGGCGTGAGGCCACCGAACCGGAGCTGCTGCTCGTGCGTGCCGGTGGGCGCGTGGTGGTAGTAGAACTGAGGCACGTTGTCCGCGTTGACGGGGGTGGTCCAGCCGGCTGGCTGGGTGACGAAGATGGTGTCCTTGTCCTGCACCGCGATGCTGTAGCGACCGCGCGCATCGGTGTGAACCACCTCCCGGCCGTTGGAGACGGCGACCCCCCGGAGGCCGCGTTCGCCGCGGTCGAGGGTGGCGTTCTGGTTCCGATCGTCGAACACGACCCCGGTGAGCTGGTCGGCGTCGCGACCCGAGCCATCCCGGACCACTTGGGGTGCCCCCCTATAGGTCGTTGGATCGAAGGACTGGTCGCGCCCGCGACCGCGACCATCCGGTGACTCCTGGGCTGAGGTGGCTGACTCGGTGGCTGCGGGCACCGTTTCGGTGGGCGCGGGGGCCGAATTGGCCGGCGAAGCGGCGAGGGCGAATCCTGACATCGTCAAGCCGGTGGCGACGGCCAGGGCCGCGATGGCTCGACGGCGTGCTGAGGGCTACAAGGACACGGGAAACTCCTAGCGAAGAGGGGATTGGGTGGAGCGCCGGCGTGATCGTCAGCCTAAGGATGAACCGTGAACGTCACAGGTTCGGAGTCTGAACACCGCCGGACGTGCTCGTGGACGCCAAGGGCGCCCCGATCTTGGATCTCGACTGACAAGGTGGTCATAGCACTTGATATATTGTTGTGGTGTCCATGAATCTCGCCGAGGTTGCCCACCGCACCGATGATGCGGTCGCTCAGGCACGGGCTGAGCTCGTCCGCGCGGTGCGGCAAGCCGCGGCCAGCGGCATGAGCCAAGCCCAGATCGCGTCCGAGATCGGACGCAGTCAACCCGAGGTGTCCCGGCTACTGCACTTCCACGGCACCTCCCCACTGGCGCGACGGCTCCGCAAACATTCGAGCGAGATCCGGCGGATCATCGCCAATGCAGGCGGCAGCAACGTCCGGGTGTTCGGATCAGTGGCGACAGGCCAGGACCACGAAGGCTCCGACATCGACCTGTTGTTCAGCATGGGAGCCCCGCTCAGCCTGATGCAGCTCGGCAAGCTCGAGCGGCAACTCAGGGACGTGCTCGGAACTGAGGTCGACCTGGTACCCGACATCGTTCTGCGTCCAGAGTTCCGCGACCGCGCTTTGGGCGAGGCGGTCGCGCTGTGAGCCGGGAACCCCACGAGATCCTGCGCGACGCGCTCGCCCACTTCGACACCATGCAGGCCCATGCCGACCTGCTCGTCGACAGCGCCATCATTCGCCAGACCCTTGCGCAGGATATCCCGACGATCATCGACCGCATCAGAGGCCGACTCGGCTTGCCGTAGCCCGCGGGAAGCAC
>JAKDIK010000195.1 GCA_030450535.1 Propionibacteriaceae bacterium | reverse complement strand
TGGGCGCGCCGAGATTCATCGACCACACCACGCCGGTCACGGCGAGGACAGCGGCAGCGGGAGCGAGCAGCCACCGGACGCGTCGTCGTCCGGCCCGGGGAACCTCGACCGCCAGGATCGACGCCAGGAGTTCCTCGGAACGGTCCAGTTCGGCTGGGCTGAGGGAGGTCGCGGCAGGGTCGAGGCCACGCAACAGATCGTCGTTCATCGGGACACCTCCATGAGGTTGGCCAGCGCGCGGCGGGCGCGGGAGAGGCGGGCGCGGTAGGCCTCCGCACGGATGCCCAGTACGTCGGCGGCCTGTGCGGATGCGAGACCGTCGAACAGGCTCAGGGCGAGGGCCTCTTGGGCGTCCTCCGGGAGCGCGTTCCACGCGCGGGCGAGGTCAAGGCGCTCAGCCGTCCGGTCCGGCTCCCAGGGTACGTCGTCCGGCAGTGTCTCGGTGACCCGGACTCCAAGAGCGTCCCTGCGTCGGTCGGCGCGCCGGGCGTTCAGCAGCGTGTTGCGGGCGGTCGTGAAAAGCCAGGCGCGGACGTCCTCCGCGGCGACCGGCGCCTGATCGAAACGCCGCCACAGCGTCGTGAACGTCTCGGCGACGACCGCTTCGGCGTCGCCCGGGTAGCGACGTCGCACGAACGCCAAGACGTCGGCATAGTGAGCGCGGAAGACGGCTCGGTAGCGATCCTCACGGCTCATGGTGCTCACACAGGCAACATGTCCGGCCGCACGCGGACTGTGACACGGCGCGTCCGCCACAGGCCCGACGATCGTGGTGACCTCAGATGCCGATGTCCTCGAGCATGTCGGTCACGAGCGCGGCGATGGGCGAGCGCTCGGAGCGCGTGAGGGTCACATGCCCGAACAGTGGGTTCCCCTTCAGCTTCTCGACCACCGCGGCCACGCCGTCGTGGCGTCCCACCCGCAGATTGTCGCGCTGGGCCACGTCGTGGGTCAGCACGACGCGGCTGTTCTGGCCGATGCGTGAGAGCACGGTGAGCAGCACGTTGCGCTCCAGCGACTGTGCCTCGTCCACGATCACGAACGCGTTGTGCAGGCTGCGGCCGCGGATGTGCGTCAGCGGCAGCACCTCGAGCATCCCCCGACTCACGATCTCCTCGACCACGTTCTTGTGGACCACCGAACCCAGCGTGTCGAACACCGCCTGGCCCCAGGGCGACATCTTCTCGCCCTCGGTGCCCGGCAGGAAGCCCAGCTCCTGGCCGCCCACGGCGTACAACGGCCGGAACACGATCACGCGGTCGTGCAGCCGGCGCTCCATCACCGCCTCCAGCCCGGACGCCAGCGCCAGGGCCGACTTGCCGGTGCCGGCGCGTCCGCCCAGCGACACGATGCCGACCGCATCATCGCCGAGCAGGTCGAGCGCCACCCGCTGCTCCGCGGAGCGACCGTGCAGGCCGAACACGTCACGGTCGGCCCTGATGAGACGCAACGTCTGGTCGGCACCCACCCGGCCCAGCGCCGTCGAGCCGCCGCCGCGCGCGACGACGCCGGTGTGGCAGGGCAGGGACGCGAGCGCCGGCGTCCGCAATTCGCCGGTGTCGTACAGCAGATCCATGTCGGCCGGAGTGAGTTCGGCCTCGGTCATCCCCGTCCAGCCGGAGTCGGCGGGCAGCTCGTGGCGGTACTCCTCGGCGGCCAGACCGACCGAGGCCGCCTTGACGCGCAGCGGCAGGTCCTTGGTGACGAGAACGACGTCGCGGCCCTCGCGGGCGAAGTTCGCGGCCACAGCCAGGATGCGGCTGTCGTTGTCGCCGAGGCGGAAGCCGGCCGGCAGCACCTCGGGATCGGTGTGGTTCAGTTCCACGTGGACGACGCCCCCCGCGTCATTGACCGGAACCGGCCCGTCGAGGCGTCCGTACGCGACGCGCAGATCGTCCAGGAAGCGCAGGGCCTTGCGGGCGAACCAGCCCAGCTCCGGGTGGTGGCGCTTGCCTTCCAGCTCGGTGATGACCACGATCGGCACGACCACCTCGTGCTCGGCGAAAAACATCATCGCGTTGGGATCGCTCAGCAACACCGAGGTGTCGATGACGTAGGTGCGGAGCTTCGTGCTCGCGCCGGTCGGGCTGCTGGTCGTGGGCTGCGTGGCGGTATCTGTCACGTCGGTCCTTCTCATCAGGGCCGCGACGATCCAGGCGTCCCGGCCGCACCAGTTGGTCAGCCGAGAGCGTCCCGCCGGGGAAGCGCGAGCATCGGTCCCCTCTCGTCGGACCCCTCAGGTGGGGTCCTGTCCTGACAGTAGGCCGACGTCGCGCGCCGCCCACGCCGACACGCGCGAGTTCGGGCAGAGTTCACCCCCGCGTCACGCCGGCTCAGCGCCCGTAGCGGCGCTCGCGGCTGGCGTAGCTGCGCAGGGCGCGCAGGAAGTCGACGCGCCGGAAGTCCGGCCACAGCGCCTCACAGAAATAGAATTCGCTGTGCGCGGACTGCCACATCAGGAAGCCAGAGAGCCGCTGCTCCCCCGACGTGCGGATGATCAGGTCGGGGTCCGGCTGACCCGCGGTGTACAGGTGCTCGGAGATGTCGTCGATCTCGAGCGAGGCGGCCAGGTGGCCCAGCTCAGTGCCCTTCGCGGCCTCGGACGCGAGCAGTTTGCGGACGGCGTCGCGCAGCTCGTGGCGTCCGCCGTAGGCGATGGCGACGTTGACGATCATGCCGTCGGAACTGCCGCACGACGCCTCACCGACGCGCAGGGCGTCCTGCATGGCCTCGGGCAGCAGGCTCGCGTCCCCCACCAGCCGGACGCGCCACCGGCCGGTGACGGCCAGCTCGGTGAACAGGTCCTCGATGACGCTGAGCAGCGGGGCGACGGCTTCGGAATCCCGCGTCAGGTTCTCGGTGGAGAGCACCCACAGGGTCACCACCTTGATGCCGACCTCGTCGCACCATCCCACGAAGTCGGTGAGCTTGCGGGCGCCGGCGGTGTAGCCGACCACGAGCGGACGCCCCGGCGCGTTGAGGCGCGCCCAGCGCCGGTTCCCGTCGGCGAGGACGGCGACGTGCTGCGGCAGTCGGTCGCGGTCGAGTTCGGCGAGCAGACGCTGCTCGTAGGTCGAGTAGAGCAGGCCGGCGGGGTGGAGGTGGTCGGCCCACTCGCGGATCCGCGCTTTCCACGCCATGCGGTTCAGAGTAGCGGCCACCCCACCGGGGAGTGCGTATCTGCGTCACGCGGCCAACACCGCCCGTCGATTTCTGGTGCTGGGGACAAGTTGTGACACAACCGACACACCACGGACCCGCCACCGCAATGCGCGTCCGCTGTGCTGGTATCGACGACCGCCGCCGCGTCCGCGGCGCGCACAGAAAGGGAACTCACAGGCATGGAAACGCAAGAACTCTGGGACGTGGCCTCTCAGGTATGGGTGATGGTGGCCGCCGCCCTCGTGCTCGTCATGACGCCCGGCCTCGCCTTCTTCTACGGCGGACTGTCCCGGGCCCGCTCCGCCATCAACATGATGATGATGAGCTTCGCCGCCATGGGGCTGGTGGCCCTGGTCTGGCTGCTGTGGGGCTACTCGATGAGCGGTGGCGGCACCGGGATCGCCGGCATCGTCGCCGACCCCGTGACCGCTTTCGGCCTCATCGGACTCGACGGCACCGAACTTGTCGGCGTCGGATTCGCCGCCACCTTCGCCATCATCACCGTCGCCCTGATCTCGGGCGCCGTCGCCGACCGGGCCCGCTTCAAGGCCTGGATGGTCTTTGTCCCGGTCTGGGTCACGCTGGTCTACTGCCCTCTGGCGTTCATGGTGTGGGGAGGCGGCCTGCTGAGCGCCGACGGAGCCATCGGCTCGGTCGTGGGTGAGGCCCTCGACTTCGCGGGCGGCCTCGTCGTCCACATGGCCGCCGGCCTGGCCGCGCTGGTCCTCGCCCTCATGATCGGGAAGCGCTCCGGCTTCGCGCCGTCGCTGCACCGTCCGCACAGCATTCCGTTCGTCATGCTCGGCGCGGCGATCCTGTGGTTCGGCTGGTTCGGCTTCAACGGCGGCGCTGCGGGATCCATCGCCGAGGCCGGCCTGATCTGGGTCAACACCCTGGTCGCGCCCGGCGTCGCGATGGTGGCTTGGCTGCTCACCGAGCAGATCCGTGACGGTCGCATGACGTCGGTCGGTGCCGCGTCCGGCATCGTGGCGGGCCTCGTCGCGATCACCCCGGCGTGCGCGTTCGTGACGCCGCTCGGCGCCGCCGGCATCGGCGCGGTGGCTGGCATCATCTGCTGCTTCGCCGTGAACCTCAAGTTCAAGGTGGGCATCGACGACTCCCTCGACGTCGTGGGCCTGCACTTCGTGGCCGGGCTCTGGGGCACGCTCTCGATCGGCTTGCTGGCCATTCCGCTCGAGGACGGCCGCGCCGGGCTCCTCTACGGCGGCGGCATGGGCATCCTCACCTCGCAGGTCGTGGCCGTCGCCGTGACCACCGTCTACACGGTCGCCCTGACCGCACTGATCGCCTGGGGCATCCACGCCACGATCGGCTTCCGCATCACCGCCGAGGACGAGCTGGGCGGCATCGACCTGTCGGAGCACCGCGAGTCGGCCTACGACCTCGAGACCGCGCTCGCCTACACCGGTGAGGGTCGCGACCAGGAGTGACTCTGACCTCTGCGTGGACGCGCCCGGACGCGCCCGGCCGCGTCCGCGCACTCGCCCCGGCTCCCCCGCGTGGGGGCCGGGGCGTCGGGCGTCCGGAGGTTTCATGATCGTTCTTGCGCGCCGGGGAGGACCGTCCTACCCTTACCTACGTGACCGTAAGTTACGCAGAGTCAAGTAGGACCGAGCCGAATCCCACAGCGCTGAATCCAACAGAGCTGAATCCAACAGAGTCGAGTGAGGCTGATGCGATGGATCTCCCCGCCCAGGTGAAGCCCAGGCTGCGCGGCTGGCTCCATCTCGGGATGGCGCCGCTGATCCAGCTGGCGGGCCTCATCCTGCTCGTCGCGACGCCCACGCTGCTGGGCCGGGTCGGACTCGCGATCTACCTCGTGGGCGCGACCCTGCTGTTCGCCACCTCGGCGATCTACCACCGCGGCACGTGGAGGGCCCGCATGGGCGGTTTCCTGCGCCGCCTCGACCACGCCAACATCTTCGTGTTCATCGCCAGCACCTACACCCCGCTCGCGCTCATGCTGCTCACCGGCTGGAGTCGGACGACGCTGCTGGCCCTGGTCTGGGGTATCGCCGCTGCCGGCATCGCGTTCAAACTGGGCTGGATGGCTGCCCCGCGCTGGCTCTACACCGGCCTCTACCTCGTCATGGGTTGGGTTGCGCTCGGGTGGCTGGTGCCATTCTGGGCCGCCGGAGGGCCCCTCATCGTGTCGCTGGTCGTGCTCGGTGGCCTGATCTACACCGCCGGTGCGGTGGTGTACGCCCGCCGGCGGCCCGACCCGTCGCCGACGTGGTTCGGCTACCACGAGATCTTTCATGCCTGCACGATCGTCGCCGCACTGTGCCACTTCGCGGCGATCGCGATCGTCGTGCTGCGCTGATCTGCTGCGTCGCTCCTCGGCGGCGCCCTTTCCTCTCGCCCGC
>JAKDIK010000194.1 GCA_030450535.1 Propionibacteriaceae bacterium | reverse complement strand
ACCGCTTGTTTTCCCTCGTCTTACACGCGATTCACCGAATTGATGGCACCATGACCGAGCCCGCTCTGCGTTCACTCGCAGTTGCTGGCGTCCTGGCCGTGACGGTTGTCTTCGGCGGACTGGGTGCGGCGCCCGCCTTCGCCGACGACCCGAGCGAGCCCGACGGCTCCAGCCAGGATTCCGGCGACAGCGGAGGCACCGAAGAGCCCGGTGGCAGCGAGGCGGTGAGCTCCGCGATGGCGGCGAGGGCGTCCGGCGTGGTCAACGACACCTCGAGCAGCCGGACGCCCGCCCCGGCAATCACCTCGGCGGCGCGGCAGGCGTGCGCGGCGGACGAGCCGCGCAGGATCGCCACCACGCGCTCGGCGGCGAGCAGGTCGAGCAACCTCACCATTCCGCGAAGCTCCCGTCCTCGTGGCGCCACACGGGGTTGCGCCAGGCGTGGCCGCGGCGGTCGGCGTCCCGCACCGCCGCCTCATCGATCTCGATGCCGAGCCCTGGCCCGGTGAGGAGCTCCACGTGGCCGGCCACGAACGTGAGCGGGGCGGTGTCGGCGAGGTAGTCCAGCACCTCGGCGTCCAGGTTGTAGTGGATGCCGATGCTCTGCTCCTGGATGACGTGGTTGGGCGTCGCGAAGCCGACCTGAAGGCTCGCCGCCAACGCGAGCGGGCCGAGTGGGCAGTGGGGCGCGAGCAGGGCGTCGAAGGTCTCTGCCAGCGAGGCGATGCGGCGCACCTCGCTGATCCCACCCGCGTGGGCGAGATCCGGCTGGACGACCGCCACCCCCGCCTGCAGCACGGGGAGGAACTCCTGGCGGTGGTAGAGGCGCTCGCCGGTCGCGATGGGGATCGATGTCGCCTCCGTCATGCGGCCGATGGCGTGGGAGTTCTCCGGGGTGACGGGCTCCTCGAGGAACAACGGGTGATAGGGCTCCAGGACGCCGGCGAGACGGCGGGCGGTGGGCAGGGTGAAACGCCCGTGGAGGTCCACGGCGACGTCCCGGTCGGGCCCGAGCACCTCCCGGGCGGCGGCGACGCGGGCCTCCACGGCACGGAGGGCGGCCAGGCTGCCGAGCGGCGCCATCCGGCCCGAGGCGTTCATCTTGACCGCGGTCATGCCGGTGGCCACCTGGGCGGCGATCTGATCGGCCACCTCGAGCGGGTCGTCGCCGCCGACCCAGCAGTACACGCGGACGCGATCGCGGACGGCCCCGCCCAGCAGCGCGTGCACGGGCAGCCCGACCGAGCGGCCGCGCAGATCCCACAGCGCCTGATCGAGGCCCGCGACCGCGCTGCCGAGGATGATGCCGTGGCGGTAGAACGACCCCTTGGTCATCACCTGCCAGTGGTCCTCGATCCGGAAGGGATCACGTCCGATCAGGTGCTCGGCGAGTTGGGCGACGGCCGTCCGGACGGTCTCGGAGCGACCCTCGCAGGACGCCTCGCCCCACCCGATCAGCCCGGATTCGGTTTCTATACGGACGAACAGCCAGCGCGGCGGGACCAGAAAGGTCTCCACGCGTGCGATGCGTTCCATGCTCACCCCTTCGTGGCCCCGGCGGTGAGGCCGGTGACGATGTACTTCTGCGTGAACAGTGCCACCACCATGATGGGCACCGTGACGACGGTGGACGCGGCCATGAGCGCCCCCCAGTCGATGGAGGCGTAGCCGATGAAGTCGTAGATGGCCACCGGCAGCGTCTTGGTCGCCGACCCCGACAGCACGAGCGCGAACATGAAGTTGTTCCAACTGAAGATGAACGACAGGATGCCCGCCGTCGCCATGCCCGATCGGGCGAGCGGGAGCATGAGGTGCCAGAACGAACCGATGTGCGTGAGGCCGTCCACCAGGCCCTGCTCCTCAATCTCGACCGGCAGCCCGTCGAAGAAACCCATCATGATGTAGACGATCAGCGGCAGCGACACGAACATGTGGCTGAGGATGAGCACCCAGAAACTGCCCACCAGGCGCAGGTTGCTGAAGATGTAGTACCAGGGCACCAGCAGCGAGACGCCGGGGATGACGCGGGCCATGAGGACGACGAGCGCCGACTTGTTCATGACGAACCGCGACATGGCGAACGCAGCGGGAACCCCCAGCACCATCGAGAAGGCGGTGGCCGCCACGGCGACCAGCGCGGAGTTCACGATGTACTGGCCGAAGTTCGCCTGGGCGAACACGCGCTCGAAGTTGGTCCACGTGGGTGTGAAGAGCAGGGTCTTGGACGCGTCGTAGATGTCGACGTTCGTTTTGAAGGCCGCGAGCACCATCCACGCGATCGGTAGCACGAGGCCGGCCACGATCAGCGCGAGGGCGAGGAATCGCAGCAGGTCGAGGCGGGTCGAGCGCTTCATCGGCCGGCCTCCTCGCGCTTGCGGGTCAGCAGGAAGATCGAGACGACGATGATGGCGAAGAACAGCACCAGCACCGTCGAGCTCGCGGCGTACTCGTTGTAGTCGAACGAGAGCCCGTACGCGTAGAGGTTCAGGGTCTCCACCTCATTGAAGGAGCCGCCGCCCTTGCCCTTGGCGGCGAGCAGGATGTCGAAGGTCTTCAGCGCGTCGATGCCGCGCAGCAGCAGGGCCACGATGAATGTCGGCCGCAGCATGGGGAAGATCACGTGCGCGAACTGCTGCCACCACGCGGCGCCGTCGACACGGGCCGCCTCGATCGGCTCCTCGGGGAGTGCCGTCAGGCCCGCCAGCAGGATCAGGGCGACCATGGGCGTCCACTGCCAGATGTCCATGAACATGACCGTCGGCAGCGCCGTGGCCTCGCCGGCCAGCCACGGCTGGGCGGGCAGGCCGACGGCCACGAGCGCCTGGTTGACGGGCCCGATCGCCGGGTCGAAGATCAGCCGCCACATCATGCCGACCGCCACCGGGGTGGCGACCAGCGGCAGCAGGATCGCCACCCGCACGAGCCGCTCGCCGCGAAACGGCTTCCACAACAACAGCGCGATGATCAGGCCGAAGAGCATCTCGAAGGTCAGCACGACGCCGGTGAAGGCGGCCGTGCGGCCGACCGCCGGCCAGAAGCGCCGGGTGTCGGTGAGCACCTGGGCGTAGTTGGCGAGCCCGACGAACTCGGACGGCGCACGCACCGACCCGGACGCGTCCGTCAGCGACAGCCAGGCCGTCCACGCGACCGGAAACGCGATGAGTGCCACGATGAACCCCATCGCCGGCGCCGCGAACAGCCACCGGCGATGGCGATTGGCCCAGTGGGAGAACGCGCCCTGGGAGGTGCTGACCCTCGGCATGGTGCTCATGCTGGCGGGCGCCTACTTCTTCTCGGCGTCGAGGACGGCTTGGAACTCGGCGTTCGCGGCGTCCGCGGACGCGCTGACGTCACCGCCGGTGATCGCGTCGACGATCGGCTGGCCGACCGCCTCGCGGGCCCGGACGACCTGGGCGACGACCGGGCGATCGTGGCCGACGCCGGATTCGGTGCTCGCGAGGATCGCCTCGGCGAGGTCGGCCGGATAGGTCGAGATGCCCTCGGGGTCGTCCCACACCGACTGCCGCGGGCCGGGGACGCCGGCCTTCTGCTGGGTGAGGATCATGGCGCGGCTGGTCGCCCACTTCACGAACTCCCAGGCGTTGTCGGCGTTCTCCGACGACTCATTGATGCCCAGCGCCCAGGAGGGGATGTTGTAGGGCCGCGAGCCGGCCGCGCCGGCGGGGAAGACGGCGAAGCCCACCGTGTCGGACACGCGCGACTTGGCGGGGTCGGTCGCGTTCTTGTAGAGCGAGTCCGCCTCGGTGTAGAACGCCGCCTGGCCCTGGGTGAACACGGCCATGGCCTCGGGCCAGCTCATGTCGGTGGAGACGTTGTCGGGGCCGTACTCGCGCAGCAGGCGTCCGTAATAGGCGTAGGCGTCCTTGGCGGCACTCGAGTTGACGGCGGCCGCGCCGGAGGCGTCGGTGAAGTCGCCGCCGTGGGAGAACAGGAAGCTGGAGAACTGGGTGACGGCGGCCGTCCGGCCCGTGCGGGCGACGAAGCCCGCCGTGCCGGACTCCTTGATGGTGCGCGCGGCGGCCTCGAGCTCGTCGAGGGTCGTCGGAACGCTCACGCCGGCCTGCTCGAGCAGGTCCTTGCGGTAATAGAGCACCTCGCGCTCGGTGATGATCGGCACGCCCTTGAGCACGTTCTCGAAGGTGGTGGCGGCGATGGGGCCGGACTGGAAGTCGGCGAGGTTCCACTCGGCGTCCGCGCTCGCACGCTCGGCGAGGTCGGCGAGGTAGCCGTTCTGGGCGAAGAGCCGGCCCTCTTGGAGCGGCCGGTACATCATGACGTCGATCTCGGACGTGCCCGCGTTGAGCTTGACGTTGTACTGGTCGGACAGCTGATCCTCGGCGAGCTGCGTCAGCTCGACCTTCAGGCCGCTGGCCGACTCGAACTCGGCGATGGCGCCCTTGATGTTCTCGGTCCACACGTGGTTGGCGAGGGTGACGCGCACGGTGGTTGAGCCCCCGCCGCCACCGGCGGAACCCGCTCCCCCTCCGCATCCGGCCAGCGAGGCGGCTGCGGCGAGACCGCCCATCGTGCCGAGCGCCGTGCGACGGCTGATCATCATGACTGCTCCTTCGTTCGATCCACTTCGATCCGGGTTTCGGCGGTGTGCCGGCACCCATCGGACGGACTCGTTTGTCCGATGTGCAGGTCACGATAGCGAAGAAAGTATGATTTGCAAGCCGAAGAGAGCGGTGGGTGTCGATGAGATGGTCGGAGATACCCGTTGGAACGTTCTATCATCAGGTATGGTCCCCACCCAGCGTCCCGGCAGTCACCAGCAGCTCCTGAACACCCTGGGGCAGCGCATCTGCGACGGCGACTTGGCCACGGGCACGGTGGTGTCGATCGACGAGCTGACCACCGAACACGGCGTCTCCCGCTCGGTGGTGCGCGAGGTGCTGCGCGTGCTGGGCGCCCTGGGCATGGTCGAGTCGACGCGCGGCGTCGGGACGCGCACGCTGCCGCCGAGCGCCTGGAACGTCTTCGACCCGCAGCTGATCGCGTGGCGGCTGGCTTCCCGCAACCGGCTGGACCAGTTGCGATCGCTCGCCGAGATCCGCAACGCCCTCGAACCGGAGGCGGCCAGCCTCGCGGCCTCGCGTGGGGACGCGGCGGTGGTGGGCCGGCTGATGAGCGTGGCGGCGCGCATGTGGACGGCCGCCGAGACCGAGGATCCCGAGACCTTTCTCGACCTGGACGTGGAATTTCACGCCCTGTTGCTCCACGCGTCCGGCAACGAGATGTTCGCCCACTTCGCCCCGGCGCTGGAGGAGATCCTGCGCGGCCGCGTCCGCACCGGGCTCACGCCCGCGCACCCCGATCCGACGGCCGTGGCCGACCACCTCGCCCTCGCCAGCGCCATCCAGCGGCGCGAGCCGGACCGCTCCTGGCACCTCGCGCGACGCATCGCGACGGCCGCCCTGGAGGAGTCGCGGCACCTGGACCCCGACGGCGCGCATCGCGCTGACAAGGCCTGACGGATGCGGCCTAATGTCTTGTCGTGAGACGCCCCGCCTGGGCTGAGGCCAACGACCTGCTGCGCGACTACTACGCC